>CALEIX010000132.1 GCA_937898825.1 uncultured Elusimicrobia bacterium
CTCAAAATGATAAACCGGAAAAAGCAGAATTTTTTCTTCAGGCAAAAAACTGAATTTTTCCCTTTTTTCTCCGAAAATTTTTGGAAACTTGGCAGCAAGCTCGCCCGGCAAAATCTTGAAATCCTCGGTCCGGCAAACAAGCGTCATTTCCATGCCGCGCCCGACGAGACAAAAAGCAAATTTTTCCGCTTCCAAAATATCCGAAATATACTTCATAAACTGCGCCTTTACGGATTCCGCTTCCGTGGCTTCGCTCAAAACTTTTATAACCGAGTACATCAAAATGGATTCTTTTTCGCTTTTGACTAGACTGGCGAATTCTTTTCTCGCTGATAAAAGGTCCTTTTCCAGCAACTTTGCTTTCTCCCTGCTTTCTACTATTTTATCCGAGGCGTTTTTGTTTGAACCTTCCGAAAACAAAACCAGGGAGCAAATTAAAGCGCCCAGTATCCACACCGGCACAAGGGCCGCCGCCGCAACGGGAACATTAAGAAAAAAGAGAAGCATGAAAGCAGTAAACGACACCAGCACTTCTAAAACGATCGCCGCATACCTGTTCAGCAAAACAATCTGAAAGGACAATGCCGCTGAAAAGAAAGACACAAGCACAACAATATTTTCATTCATAAACCACTCTGTTTCTTCCCGATTTTTTCGCTTTGTAAAGCCTCTCGTCCGCCGCTCTCACTACCTGGCTTGATATAGTCGCGTCAGACGGAAATTCCGCCACGCCGAAACTAACGGTTATGGAGGTCTCTTTTCCGCCGAATTCAAAACGCAAAGAGCCTGCCACCTTGCGCATATATTCGGCCATACTAACGGCATCCTTTTTTCCGGCCGCAGTTAAAATAATGGCAAATTCTTCCCCCCCGTACCTGGCGGCGAAATCCACATCCCGGATGCTGGAAGAAAAAACCCGGGCCGCGGCCTTAAGCACCTCGTCCCCCGCCTGATGTCCGTAAACATCGTTGTAACGCTTAAAATGGTCTATATCCGCCATTATCAGCGAAAACGGAATTTTGGTTCTGGCCGCTCTCAAGATTTCTTCCTCCATTCTATCTTCAAAAGCGCGGTGGGTAAAAAGACCGGTGAGGCTGTCTTTTATTGCAAGTTGCTCCACCTTTTCAAAAAGACTCAAATTTTCCATTGAAACCGAACAGATACTGGATATAAGTTCCGCAATCTGCAGTTCCCCGTATTTGAGCCTCTCGGGAACGTCGGAAGTTATCCGCAAAAAACCGATGATGGAATTGAAAAAATAAAGCGGGACAATAATCATGGACTTGATTTCTCCGGGAAAACTGCGACTTGCGAACTTCTTGTCGGAAGATGCGTCCCTGACGAAAAGAGAGCTTTTCCTGTCAAAAACCCAGCGTTCGAAAGCATCGGCAGGATGACCTATCTCCGCCTTGATTCGGCAGTCGGAAAAATATTTTTCAAGCAGAGACAGCATTTGGGATTTTATTTCGTCAACGCTTTTCAAGGAAGCTATTTTTCTTATCGCCCCCGAAAGCTCGGAATGAAAACCAATTCTTTTAAGCAAAGATTCCCTGTGATTGCCGTATCTTTCTACCTCGCTTTTAATGTTTTTGATATTCTCGTAGTTAGCGTTTATTTCACGCATCTTTTCCTTGATATTGCTCTGCCTTTTTCTATTTGCGGAACTGAGCATAGAGGCATAAAACCATAAAACGACCACCTCGGCATAAACAGTAACACTCGAACTTATGTCCCCTATCTCGCTGGAAAATTTAGGATATATGAAGCCGAAAGCGCTCAAGACGAACAAAACCAGGAACTGGGTTTCCTTCTCCTTCTGGAAGGCGTACCAGATAAAAACAAAAGAATAAAGAGGGAAAATGTAAATGAAGAATCTTTCAAACTCAAGCAAAAGAATGCTGGTCGCCAGAAGAATAAATGCTGGCAGGGTAAAATTAAAAACTCTCACTCGCTTTGCATCCATGACTAAATTTTACAATATATAAGCCGCAAAACCCCCAATCTGAAGGAAGTCCGACTTCCTTAGGTGACCATCGCCTTTTCAAGGCGTTCCTTTCGCTTTTTCCAATCGGGCATAATTCTCGAAAGCAGACGGTAAAATTTTTCATTGTGCCTCGGGCAAAGCAAATGGCACAATTCATGCACAATTACATAATCCACACAATAAAGGGGTGCTTTGATAAGTTCGGTATTGAAAACAACCGCGCCATTGCCGCAGCTCCCCCATCGTCTTTTCATCCGCCGGAATACCAGTCTGGGCTCTACCGCTCCCAATTTCATAAAAACCGTCCAATAACCTCTAAATCGTCTTTCAATTAAATCTGTGGCATGTGACAAATACCAGCCAAGCATTAATTCCTTCGCCTTTTCCCTGTTATCCGGTTCCGGCAATTCCATTTCAAAAAAACGGCCGAGCAGCAGCACGCGCCCCGGCCTGCCGCGCCGTATTCTTAAGCGGTACTGCCTCCCGAGAAAATAATGCGTTTCTCCCGAAACAAACTTTCTGGCGGGCTGTAAAGGATGAAAACGTTCGAAAAAATCAATCTGGCGGATTATCCACGAAGCCCGTTTTTCCAAACGCCGCCGAATAAAACCAAGGCCGCATTCAACCGGCGCCTTTGCCGTAACGCGAAGGTCCGGATGGACCGCAATGCAGAGGGAAGAACGATTGCTTTTCTCCACCTCAACCGTTAATTTCTTCTTTCCGTACGACAAACTCACCAGCGTTTTCACGGCAGTCTCACCTTCGCTATGCTTAAGCACTGCTCTATAATCTTGTCAATATCGTCAAATGTAATTTTAATTCCCGTTTTTCTCTTAAATTCAAAAAGGCAATCCTCAATTTCGTTCCGCATCCGGTTTTGGGTATCATTATCATTTACCCAATTAACAATGCGGTTGCGGTTAATGACTTTATCCACAGCCAAAGCGATATCCGCGAGAATATCATCGAATCTTCCGTCCCCTCTGTCAAACCTTTGCAAAATATTCCGCACGGAGCCGAAATACGCCTTGGCAACATCATAATTCTGGAGTTTATCCGGTATAGTGTCGTCGGTGTGGTTTACAACCGCGTTCATTATTTTCTCAACCCGCATAAAATATTCCGCGTCTTCAATGCGCTTTTTATGAAATTCTTCTATCGTTTCCTTAAGCAGTTCGGAAAAACGCTTGTAAAAAGCGGGGTCTTCCTGCATCCGTTCCCTGATTGTCCGGGCGGTGCGGTAAGCCATGGTATCCGCTTTGGCCGATACAGACGGCAATTTTTTCAGTTCCAGGGAAAAAGCGTCTTTATCGAAAATATTCACCAATGGAGTAATCTTTTCCACCGCCCCCGTCCCGACATGAGTATCAAGAAGTTTCTGAATCTTCGGCTCATATTCGGAAAAATCAACGGCTTCAGCGTATCTTTTCCTTACCGAAACCCGAAGTTTGGAAAAAAATTTCAGGTCTTCCTTGTAACGCCTTATTTTTTCAGGCGGCGTTTCCTCCAGAAATTTTACGCTGGAAAGCGCTATGGAAAGTGTTTTTGAAAAAGCGGTCAAACGCCTGTAAAACTTATCTCTCAGACTTTCATCGGCCAGCAGCAGCTCATACTCTTCTTCATCGCTTTTGTTTTTGACCTCCTTAAAAGTATCCCAAAGCGCGGAATGCTTTTGCCCAAGGGTTGCCGTTTCCGCACTTACATCGGTCAAAATATCCTTAATATCTTCCGCTTCAAATTCGGGCAAAGCGCTGTAGAGGTCAAGCGCTTTGTCCAGATTTTCCAGAACTCCGCGATAATCTATAACATATCCGAATTCCTTGCCTTCGCTAAGCCGATTAACTCTGGCTATGGCCTGCAGAAGAGTATGGTCTTTAAGTTTTCGCGTCAAATAAAGAACCGTATTCCGCGGCGCGTCAAATCCGACAAGAAGTTTGTCCACCACGATAATGATTTCCGGATGTTCCGCGTTTGTGAAAGCGTTAATAACCTGTTTATTATACTCCCGCTCACTGCCGTATTTTTGAATGACCGACTTCCAAAACCTTTGCACCGGCAGTTTATTTTCCTCATACAAATCTTCCTCTCCTTCCCGCTCATCCGGACCGGAAATGAGAACCTCGCTTGAAACCATGCCGAATTCGTCAAGATATTTTTTATAAAGCAAAGCCGTAGCTTTATCCTGGCACACCAATTGCCCCTTAAAACCCGTTCCCTGCCAATTATTACAGAAATGTTCGCTAATATCCCAAGCTATGGCCATAACTTTTTGCGCGGCTTTGTTCAACTGATCGGTTGTGGCGAATTTCTTCTTCAGATCCGCCGCCTGCTCTTTACTCAAATTGGCGGTGATTCTTTCAAACCATGCGTCAATACCCTTTGAATCAACATACTGATCAACATGCCTTCCTTCATAGAGCAAAGGAACGACCGCGCGGTCCTTAACCGCGCGGTCTATGGTATAAGTGTCAATCAGTCCGCCGAATTTTTCTACGGTATTCTTATCTTTCTTCATAACTGGCGTGCCAGTAAATCCTATATAGCAGGCATTCGGCAGCACCCTTCGCATATTTGCGTGCCGCGGCCCGTATTGTCCGCGATGCCCTTCATCAACCAAAACAAAAATATTAGGATCTTCATTCCTCACCATATGGCGGCCTACGGCCGCGTCAAATTTATCAATAACAGTGGCAACAATGCGCTGTTTGCCGCTCTTCAACATTTCCGACAAGTGTTTGCCGGTTTTTGCTTGTTCCACCTCTTTACCGCAGTGGTGAAAAGTTCTATATATTTGATCATCCAAATCTATTCTGTCCGTGACCAAAACTATTTTGTAATCCTTAATGTCTTTATCTAAGGCGATTGACTTAGCAAGCAGCACCATGGTAAGCGATTTACCGCTGCCTTGAGTATGCCAAACCACTCCGCCCAAACGCCTGCCGTTTTCTACGCGGTTTTTGATGCGCTTCATAATTTTTTCAACGCAGAAATACTGCTGATATCTGGCTATCTTTTTAACTCCCGCATCAAACAGAATATATCTGTATGACAATTCAATAAGTCTTTCGGGGCGGCACAAAGAATAAATCGCCCTGTCCTGTTCGGTTATTTCTCGCTTAATGACGTAATAATCTTTTCCGCTCTTGCTTCGCGATAAATAATTTTCCAAAAGAAGTTTATTATATTGCTCTTCGGTAATAGGCGTATCCAATTTTTTTCTCAATTCTTCTTCAAAATTCGGCGTTTCCTCCCGCCAAACGGACCAAAATTTTAACGGCGTTCCGACCGTCGCATATTCCGCCTCGTTTTTGGAAACAGCCAAAAGAATCTGCGGATACAAAAACAAATGCGGTATTTCATCATCTTTCTGATTGCGTATATGCTGGGAAATGGCTTGGCGCATCGGCTCCTTAATATCGGGAGATTTGCATTCTATAATACATAAAGGAATACCGTTCACAAAAAGCGCTATATCGGGGCGGCGGGTTTTATGACTGCCGCTTCGTTCAACTTCAAACTCTTCAACCATATGATAAACATTTTTTTCCGGGCATTCCCAATCAATATATCGCAAAGTAAAACTTTTGATATCTCCTTCCACGGACTGCTGCAAACTTTTACCAAGCGTCAATAATTCATAAATCTTCTCATTTGTTCGGACCAGACCGTCAAACGAAATATCTTTCAACGCCTGCGCGGCGCTTAGAATATTGCTTTCGGTAAAAGGCAGTTCTTTCCCTTTGAATCTGACCTTATTGTTCTCCCTGAGCCATTTTATAAGTATTTCATCCAAAATCACATTGGAAAGTTTTCCACCTCTAAATTTCAAAGTCTCTTCGCGAGAAAGAAGGTTCCACCCCAGATTTTCAAGCAAAACCAAAGCCGGCATTTTTGAAATGAAATCCTCGTCAATTTTCGGCACATGTCGGGGAATATTTGATGAATACCCAATATCGGACATATTTATCTC
>CALEIX010000133.1 GCA_937898825.1 uncultured Elusimicrobia bacterium
TTTAATGATGCGGCGACCACCGAGATCTACACCGTCTAATTCGTCGGCAGCGTCAGATGTGTATAAGAGACAGAAATAAGAGCGCCTCATGACCGCAAAATTATTCTCGCCCGCTACCACAAAGCGGGAAAGAAAGAAGTGGAACTTGCCGCTAAGGAAGCTCAAAAAGCAAAAAAAGCATGGGAAAACCTTCCCTGGCAACACAGGGCAAGTATATTCTTGAAAGCAGCTGAACTTCTGGCCGGACCCATGAGAGCAACGTTGAACGCGGCAACTATGCTTGGGCAGTCGAAAAACGTCTTTCAGGCCGAAATAGACGCCGCTTGCGAACTTATCGACTTCTACAGATTCAACGTGTACTACGCCCAGGAAATTTACAAGCAGCAACCCTATTCTTGCCGGGGAACCTGGAATTACGTGGATTACCGTCCGCTCGAGGGTTTCATTCTGGCTGTAACCCCCTTCAATTTCACTTCAATAGCAGGAAATTTGCCTACCGCCCCCGCCATAATGGGAAACACGGTCCTGTGGAAACCAGCGTCAACCGCCGTCCTTTCCGCTTATTACCTGATGGAATTATGGAAAGCGGCCGGTCTGCCCCCGGGTGTAATAAACATGGTTCAGGGTTCCGGCGCCGATGT
The DNA here is from genome assembly GCA_937898825.1 of uncultured Elusimicrobia bacterium. Taxonomy (GTDB): domain Bacteria; phylum Elusimicrobiota; class Elusimicrobia; order Elusimicrobiales; family UBA9959; genus CALEIX01. The sequence continues at coordinate 642 of CALEIX010000133.1, forward strand.
GGGAACGCCGGCCATTAACCAACCTGACTTTGCCGGCATTCACTTTACCGGCAGCACGGCAGTATTCAAAGGAATGTGGACCGCGGCCGCAAAAAACATAGACAAATACAAATCCTACCCGAGGATAGTCGGGGAAACCGGCGGAAAGGACTTTGTTTTCGTTCACGAAAGCGCCGATATAGAATCTCTAAAAACCGCTCTGATAAGAGGTGCTTTTGAGTATCAGGGCCAAAAATGCTCGGCCGCTTCAAGAGCCTATCTGCCCAAAAAGATGTGGCAGAAGATAAAAGCGGATTTCATAGACCAAATCAAAAATATAAAGATGGGACCAGTGGACGACTTTACCAATTTTATGAATGCGGTGATAGATAAGACATCCTTTGACAAAATAAAGGAATATATATCCTACGCTGACAAGTCCCCGGACGCCCAAATAATAACAGGCGGAAAATGCGAGGATAAAGTTGGTTACTACATAGAACCTACCATAATAGAAACAGGCAATCCCCGGTTCAAAACCATGGTGGAAGAAATCTTCGGACCAGTTCTCACGATATATGCTTACGATGAGAATAAATACGAAGAAACCCTCTCTCTTTGCGACGAAACCTCTCCTTACGCGCTCACCGGCTCTATAATGGCTCAAGACAGACAGGCAATAGCAAAAGCGGAAAAAATACTCAGGCAAGCAGCCGGTAATTTTTATATCAACGACAAACCGACCGGAGCAGTTGTCGCCCAGCAGCCCTTCGGAGGAGCAAGAGCATCTGGCACAAATGACAAAGCGGGAAGCTTCCTCAATCTAATACGTTGGACATCCCCAAGGGCGATAAAAGAAAACTTCATTCCCCCGAAATATTACAGATACCCATATATGGTCGAAAAATAAGTAGTCCGAATATTGGCATAGCACCCCGTTAAAGAATAACTCTTCTCAACGACCGAAGATGGGCTTTTAATTCCCGTTATGCTACCATCTGCCAATAGGTTGGCGGCAGTTTTCACAAAGATTTGAGCGAAAATTGAATTTTTCGTAAGCGGGCGTTTAAGTCCGTCCGCTATACTATATATGGAAGGAGGGGGCATGAAGAAAGGAAGGAAACAATCGCGAAAAAGCAAGAAACCGTTCAAGTCTTGTTTTTTCGCTTTAAGTTTGCTCTTTTCTTCGCTCCTTCCGGCACAAGCAGCCGATGTCTATAAAAATATCGCAAACGAGATTTATGCCGCCGCAAAAGAGGCCGGAATTAAAAATATCGCCATATCAAATTTTCGCATGGAAGGTCTTTTTGGAAACGAGAAAACAAGTTATCCGGCTGACAAAATATCCGAGCAGCTAAGCATGAAAAAAGGAATAAACGTAATAGAGCGCGGTCGGTTGGAGGACGTGTTTAAGGAAATAAAAATATCTTACCTTGCCGGTAACCATAAAAACTTTAAAAAAGTTTTCAAAAGCGACGCTCTCATTACAGGCACGATATACGAAGGTTATACCGCCACGGAGATGTCAGTTAAACTCATAGATTTGGAAAGCGCAAAAGTCCTGGTGGCTAAAACCGTGAAAATTGAGGATTTTCCCCAAACTTTCGGCAGAATGGACGCCCCGGAATTCGACATAAGCGCGCCTTCATTTTCATCTTTCAGAGATGCTCCTGCGGACTCTCCGACAAATGCTGAATACTGCGCCGCGCAGCGCGCGGAGATCAAAAAAATGCAGGAGGAAACCCTGGAAATGAAGGCGCGTTATTGGGCATTTTTGCTTAGGACTCCGGGTTTTTCATACAAAAACATCACACGCAACCCGGGCAGCGAATTCTTTGACCCCGCCAGAAAGAATGAATTTTATCAATTGCTAAATCAGTATTGGAAAAAGTTTCCTACGCCTCAAATTACCCCCAGCGAAAGGGAAAAGGTCAAATATGTCATTAAAAAAGAAAAGGAATATAAAGACAATTGCGGGGAGGGATAATGAACGGGAAAATCTTGATAGCGGACGACAATATTTTTATGCTGAACGTCCTCAAACGTTTCTTCGAAAACGGTTTATGGAGAGTTTACGCCGTAAAAGACGGGGAAAAAGCCCTGAGCACAGCCGTTAAAAATAATCCCGACATAATAATTCTTGACATCGCCATGCCAAAAATGGACGGAAGAGACGTGTTAAAGCATCTGAGAAAAAATTTAAAGACCAGACTTACTCCCATTCTTATGGTTAGCGGATACGATAACTTCGAAAAAAAGAACACCAGTTTTAACGCAGGAGCGGACGATTACATAATCAAACCATTTTCCTTCAGCGAATTGAGAATGAAAGTGGAAAACCTATACAAAAGAAACCGGCAGGCAGTTTTCTCAAACCCCCTCACACACCTGCCCGGAGCGCCGGCTATAGCTGAAGAAGCACAGAAAAGAATCCTGAGCGGTGAGAAAATCGCCTATACATACATAGATATAGACAATTTCAAATCCTACAACGACACTTATGGTTATGTTAAGGGCGACCGGGCCATATTAATGCTCAGCGAAATCATAGAGAACACAAGGGCTATTTCGCCGGCAAACATTTTTGCGGGTCACATAGGGGGAGATGATTTCGTGATAATCAGCCCCGATAAAATAGCGGAAAAAATAGCGAAAAAAATAGCGCTTTCGTTCGATAAGAAAGTCCCCTCGCTTTATAATCATAAGGATTTAAAAAGAGGATTCATTGAATGGATGAACAGAAAAGGCGAAAAAACAAAATTGCCGCTTATGACCCTTTCAATTGCGATAGCCACAAACGCAAGCAGAAGAATATCCCACCACGCTCAATTCGCGGACATTTGCGCTCAGATAAAGTCCTATCTCAAAAAAGACAAGGCAATGCGCCGCAAAAGCGTTTTTTTAAGGGACAGAAGAAAAAGCGAAAACACCTTAAAATCCGACTCGAAACGCGCGTGGGTACGGGCAAAGGAGACCTATTTTGAAAATACTTATCGTAGAGAATAATGTGCGACTTTTGAATTCCGTTTTCCGTTTTCTGAACAAAAAAAACTTTGAAGTCTTCACAGCAAAAAATGGCGAAAAAGCTCTTGAAATATGGGCAAAAGAAAACAAAAAATTTGACATTGCCCTTATTGACATATTTTTGCCGGACGCGAACGGATTAAGCATAGCAGAAGAATTCCGCGCCAAGAATCCAGGAGTAAAAATCCTGCTCACAAGCGCTCATATAAAAAAGGCAGGAATCCTGGAGAAGATAATCATCGATGGATACGGATTCCTCCAGAAACCGTATAAACTGAAAGACCTTTTAAAGGCACTGAAAAAGTTGAAAAATGCAACATAACGCTCCGGCATAAAAGATAGAAATCAGACAGTGAGGAAAAGTCAAAAAAATAAGATTAAAGAGGACTGAAAGTCTAATTCGGCTCTATATTCGTTTTTTACGCCAAATCAAATTGAGTGAAGAAGGATAATTTTGTAAAATAAAATTGGACTTGATTCAGACACTGAACAGGTACCATATGACCATAAAGCCAATTTTGATTATAGGCGGAGGCAGAGTCTCTGCACCCTTGAGAGATTATCTTAAATGGAGGAAAATTCCCCACCGCCTCTATCACAGGCGTCAAAAAACCCCCCTTGAAAAAGCGGCAAAAGGCGCAGCAGTCGTCTTTCTGCTTATAAAAGATGACTTAATTGCGGATTTTGTCCGAACAAATCCCTGTTTGAAAGGCAAAAAACTGATTCATTTTTCAGGGAGCCAAAGTTTTAAAAATATTCTTGGAATGCACCCTTTCATGTCTTTTTCAGGTCGCAAAATTATGCCCCGAGAATACGAGAAGATACATTTTGTCTCGGAAAATCCCGCTGAAATAAGAAAATGTCTTCCATGGCTGAAAAATCCAATTGTAAAAATAAAACCCAACGATAAACCTCTTTATCACGCTTTGTGCTGCATGGGTTCGAATTTCCCGGTTATACTCTGGACAAAAACGTTGGAGAAACTAAGCGGAAAATTCCACATCCCCCGCAAGGCAATTTTCGATTATTACAGAGCCTCTCTTGAAAATTTCATTCATAATCCCCGCAAATCTCTCACGGGCCCCCTTGTCCGCAAAGACGAAGGAACTATAAAATCCCATCTAAAAGTTCTCAGGAAAAGCGAATTTTTAAATATCTACAGTGCCTTCCTGCAACCGGCCGCGCTGACAAAGCAAATGAGCAGGAGCAAAAAATGAGGATAACAGACTTCTACAAATATGAAAAGAAAACCTCTCCAAAAATATCAATGATAACGACCTATGATTATTGCGGAGCTTTGATAGCAGAAAAAACTGATGTTGACTGTGTCCTGGTTGGAGACAGTCTGGCAATGACAGTCTACGGCTTCAACTCCACCATTTACGCTGACGAAAAAATGATGAGGTGTCACACCGCGGCCGTTAAAAGGGGTATAAAAAGCAAATTGATAATAAGCGACATGCCTTTTTTAAGCTTCAGAAAGGGAGAGGCAAAAGCTGTAGAAACAGCCGGGAAATTAGTAAAAGCCGGAGCAGATGCCGTAAAACTCGAAGGCGTTTTGGGGCATGAGAAAGCGATAGAAAAGATAACGGGGTCCGGAATACCTGTAATGGGTCATTTGGGGCTCACGCCTCAATATATAAAGAAAATAGGCAAATACAGCATTCAGGGAAAGGACGAAAAAAAAGCCGGGGAAATCTCAAAACAAGCAAAGACGCTCGAGAATCTCGGTTGCTTTTCGCTCGTTCTTGAATGCGTTCCTCCGTTGCTGGCGGCTGAGATAACTGCTTCCCTGGAAATACCGGTTATCGGCATTGGTTCCGGGCCTCACACGGACGGACAGGTCCTGGTTTTTCACGACATAATCGGGCTTTACCCCAATTCCCCTTCCTTTGCCAAGAAATATGCCAACGCTTTTTCGGTAATGGAAAAGGCGATAAACGATTTTAATGAAGAGGTAAAGAAAGGAATCTTTCCAAAGGAAAAATATGAAAATAATAAAGAGGCCCGCGCAATGGGACACAGAAAGAAAAAAATTTAGGGGAAACTCTCTGGGTTTTGTGCCGACAATGGGTGCCCTGCATGAAGGACATTTGTCGCTTATTCGCCGCTCCTTGAAAGAAAACGACCTGACATGCGTCAGTATATTCGTAAACCGAACGCAGTTTAATGACAAAAAGGATTTAATCAATTATCCCCGTCCGTTAAAAAAAGACATCGTCAAGCTGCGAAAGGAAAAAGTTGACTTTCTTTTCCTTCCCGCCTTTGCAGAAATTTACCCTGACAAATACAGATTCAGGATCCTGGAAAATCGCAAGAGTCGCTTGCTCTGCGGTGCTCATCGCCCGGGGCATTTCGAGGGAGTCCTGACTGTGGTTATGAAACTCCTGAATATTATAAACCCGGACAGGGCTTATTTCGGAGAGAAGGATTTTCAGCAGTATATGCTGGTTAAGGAAATGACAGAAGCATTTTTTATGAAAACAAAAATTATTTCTTGTCCTATTGTGCGGGAAACAAGCGGGCTTGCCGCAAGTTCGCGAAACAGGCTCCTTGGCCCAAAAGAAAAACCCCTGGCGCCTTTTCTTTACAAAGCACTTAAAATGCGCAAAAGTGACGAAGATGTGAAAAAATACCTTGAAAACCGCGGTTTTAAGGTTGACTATGTTGAAAGGAAATGGGGCAGGAGGCTGGCGGCCGCCTGGCTTGGAAAAGTGAGGTTGATAGACAATGTCAAAATATAAAGCAAACATATTATTTCAGATGACGGGTTCCATTGCCTGTTACAAAGCCTGTCAGGTTATTTCCAGACTCGTTCAGAACGGATACGCTCTAAAAACAATCTGCAGTAAAAACGCCCTGAATTTCATAGGTAAAGCTACCCTTGAAGGTTTGACGAAAAATGAGGTTCTAACCGACATGTTCGCCGGCAAATTCTCACCGATGCATATAGAAATTTCAGACTGGGCTGACCTCGCGGTGCTTTGTCCCGCCACGGCTAATATGATAAATAAATTGTCCGTCGGCATAGCCGACGATTACATAAGCACAGTGTTTCTGGCTTTCGACAGGAAAAAGCCGTATTGGGTAGTGCCGGCGATGAATGAAAAAATGTATGAGCACCCAACGACCCAAAATTCATTGAAAACCATCTCATCCTGGGGAGTGCGGATTCTTGAAGCAAAAGAAGGCTGGCAGGCATGCGGGAAAAAAGGCAGGGGAAGAATGGCAGAGCCGGAAGATATATATTCCGCGATAATAAATTCGCTTGCCGACGGAGATGTCAACAAGAAGGAAACCGGAAAATGAAAATCCTTATAACCGGAGGAGGGACAACAGAACGCGTAGACGCCGTTAGATATGTTGGAAATATAAGCACAGGCAGGACGGCTTCACGCATAGCTGACTGGCTGAGCGAAAAAGGTCATGAAATTATTTATCTGCGCGGTCAAAATAGCGAAATACCCCGGGGACGAAAAATCAAAATCATCAATTATAACGATTTTAAAAACCTCTGGGAAAAAATTAAAAAAATCCTCTCATCCCAGGATGTGGATATTCTGGTGCAGGCGGCGGCTGTTGCCGATTATTCTCCGTCCAGAATAATGGCCGGAAACCTGAAAATCAAGCCCAGCGGCAAAACAAAGATTCCTTCTTCGCTTAATTCCCTTACAGTTTCTTTTCGGAAGAATTTTAAGATATTAGACAGAATAAAAAATATCTCCAAAAATAAAAGAATTTTTGTCTTCGGTTTTAAACTTACATGTAACGCGGATAGAAAAGAGAGGCGGCATGCCGCTTTTCAGGTCAAAGCTGACGCGGTGGCATTAAACGATTTGAGCGAAATAAAAAAAGAACATCCTTTCCATATCTATATGAAAAAAAGAAAGACAACGTATGTTCCTAACGCCGAAAAACTGGCAGAAAGGATTGAAAAAATCGCTAAAAAAGCAACTACGAGGTAAGGAGGCGATATGCTTTTGGCTCTGGACTGCGGAAATACCCATATGCTCGGGGGGGTTTTCCGGGATGGCGAGTTACTTTTCAAATTTCGAAAAAGTTCCAGAAACCAATCCACAAGCGATGAAATCGGAATTTTTCTGAAATCAATAATGCGCGAGAACAATGTTAATTTAGGCGAAATAAGAAAATTCGCCGTCTGCTCCGTTGTCCCGGACATTACCTATTCAGCATGTCAAAGCGCAGTTAAGTATTTCTCGCTCGAACCCTTCGTTTTGCGTCCGGGCGTCAAAACCGGACTGAATTTAAAATACAAAAATCCTTCGGAAATAGGAGCAGACAGAATTGCTAACGCCATAGGTGCCTTTGCTCTCTATGGAAACAAAAATATGATAGTGGTGGACATGGGAACTGCAACGACCTTCTGCATCATAAGTGCACAAAAAGAATATCTCGGCGGCATGATAATGCCGGGCATCAAAATATCAATGGAATCTCTTGCCAGAGAAACGGCAAAACTTCCAAGAGTAGAAATTATAAAACCGGAAAAAATGGAAGGCAAAACGACAATTGACGCCATTCAGTGCGGACTTTATTACTCCAATTACCACGCCATAAAAGGCATATGTGCCGAAATTAAAAAGGCATACTTTCCCGAGCGTTCTGTGATATCAATCGGAACCGGTGGATACTCGAAAATATTTGAAGGAGAAAATTTGTTCAACCATGTAAATCAGGAACTTGTTCTTTGGGGAATTAACGCGGCGGTTCAAATGAATATGGAGGCGAAAAAATGATGCGAACCATGCTAAAATCGAAAATACACCGCATTGCCGTAACTTTTACGGATATAAACTATGCCGGTTCGATAACCATAGACGAGAATATTTGCAGGAAGACTAATCTTTTAGAAAACGAGAAGGTGGATATCTACAACATAAATAACGGGGAGAGGTTCTCCACTTATGTGATATACGGAAACAAGGGTGAAATCGGCGTTAACGGGGCCGCCGCCAGATTGGTTCAAAAAGGTGATCTTCTTATAATAGCGTCCTACGCGCAAATGGAGGAAGAAGAAGCCAGAATGCATAATCCCGTTATTCTAAATTTTTAGATGTCCCGCCGCCTTGACTGCTGAGATAATAAACGGACGTTTGAAGTTAAAAGATTGTAATTCATATATAATTTAAAATAAAATTGAGTATATGAAGCTGGAGCGATTAAAAAATAAGATAACCGCCGGGAACTTTGGAACCTCTATTATTGGCCTGGGTTATGTGGGTCTGCCTCTGGCGGTGGAATTTGCCAAAAACGGAATAAACGCAACGGGAATTGAAACGAACAGAAAAAAAATCGCGTCCATCCGTCGGGGAAAATCATACATACCCGATATTAACAGCGAAGAAATAAAACAACTTGTAAAAAAATCCCTCCTGAAGGCATCTGACAATTTTAACGAGTTAAAAAAAGCAGATGTGATAATAATATGCGTCCCGACACCTCTTCGCAAAAGCAAGGACCCGGATGTTTCTTATATAGTCGCGGCCTGCCATCAGATAAAAAAACATATAAGGAAAAAGCATATAATAATTCTCGAAAGCACTACATATCCCGGCACCACGCAGGAGGTGGTAAAACCCCTGCTTGAGGAGAGCGGATTAAAGGCGGGAAGTGATTTTTTTCTGGCATTTTCTCCCGAGAGGGTTGACCCCGGAAACAAAACTTACAAAATTAAAAACACCCCGAAAGTTGTCGGAGGGATAGATAAAATTTCAACGCATCTTGCGGCTGCAGTCTATTCAAAAATCGCCCAAACGGTCATTACCGTTTCTAATACGGAAACGGCTGAAATGGTGAAACTTCTCGAAAACACTTTTCGTGCGGTAAATATAGCCATGATAAACGAGTTCGCCCTGATGGCAAACAAACTTAATTTGGATATATGGGAAATAATAAAAGCTGCTGCATCCAAACCTTTCGGATTTATGCCTTTTTACCCCGGTCCGGGAATAGGCGGACACTGCATCCCCTTAGACCCTCATTACCTGGCGTGGAAGATGAAGACTTTGAACTTTGAACCAAGATTCATAGAACTGGCAAACACTGTGAATTCGGCGATGCCCGAATATGTGGTTAACCGCATCTCTGACCTTTTAAACCGTCACGGAAAGGCATTAAGCACCAGCAAGATTCTCATAGTGGGTATGGCTTACAAAGCGGATATCACGGACGACAGGGAATCTCCGGCAAAGGACGTATTCGCGCTTTTAACCCGCAAAAAAGGAAAGGTCAAATATTATGACCCCTATATAAACGCTACCGACATAGCCGGAAAATTATACCAATCGGTCCCTTTTACCGAAAAAGAACTGAAAAAATACGACTGCGTGGTTGTAATAACCCCGCATTCGGCAATAGATTACAAATCTCTCATGAAACACTCAAATTTTGTCTTTGACGCCAGAAACATCATCAAAGTCAAAAACTCGAAACTGGAAAAACTATGAATGAAAAAGAAGCCAAAATTCTATGGCTCGATTTTCTCAAAAGTCTTACCAGGTCGTTGGTGCAGATAAATCTCTACAATCCCGAGCATCCCCAGGTAAAAGAGGCTGCAGGTGAAACACTTTCGATTCTCGGCAAAATATTGTCCTCCACAGACAGGCTGACCCTTTCCATGAGCGGTGAAAAACTTCTTGTCAACAACATACCTCTTCTGGGGCCCGATAAAATCCCGAACTCCATAAGAAATGTTTTCACTAAATTCAACCTCCGAAGCATAACCTTTCTCAGGGATCTTTCCGCGGAGGAACTTGTGAATTTCTGCAAAGCGCAGCATTCAAAAATACCGCTGTCTGCTTTTATCAAGGAAACCGGCTTAAAGAATATACTGCTCAATGAAGATATCTACCAAAAAGTAAGCGAGGAAAAAAGGACATCAAGTCCGCAAAGAAAGGAAGAAAACATAACCGCCGAAATCTACGCCATGGATTTAAAAAGTTCAATAGATTCAATAGTCGGAAAAATAGCCCGGAGCGGAGAAGAAAGAAGAAATCTCACAAATTTGATTCTGCGCAAAGTGCACGAAGAAACCCGGGCAAAGATAAAGGAAGTGGTTGAGAAATATACCCGCGAAAAACGCAGGGCCGAAAACGACGCCTACCGCACACAAGCGGTAATGTCAAGCATAGCGGACGGAGTGGTGGTTGTAAACAATGAAGGCAAAATAGTAATGATGAATGAAGACGCCCAGGCAATTTCCGGAAAATCACTGAAGGAAGTTGCGGGAAAAACGATTTTTGACATTTCGGATCTTGAAAACCAGGTGCTGACCTTAGCCAGGGAAATAAAGGAAGAAGATAAAAAAGAATTAAGTAAAGAAGTTCTAAGCAAAGGGAAAAATGACCTCTCAAAAACAATAAGAAAATCTTCGGCCATCATTCAAAACGAAGAGGGGAAAATAGTCGGGGCAATGTCCATACCCTCGGACAAGGCGAAATTAAAGGAGACGGAAACCCTCAAAAAAGAATTCGTAGCAAACGTAACTCATGAACTCCGCTCTCCCTTAACTTCCATAAGGGCATCGCTTGAGATGCTTGCAAGCAGGAAAGATCTGGACGAACCAGGGAAAAAGGTCCTGGATACCGCTATAAGGAATTCGGAAAGGTTAAATACTTTAATAAATGATATACTGGACTTTTCGAAAATTGAATCGGGAAAGATTGTTTTTCATCCCAACGCCGAAAACCCGTCCGACCTGCTTAACGAAGCCTATGAATCCATGAGCGCCTGGGCAGAGTCCAAAAAACTAAATTTCACTCAAAACATCACCGAAGACCTGCCACAGATATATGCCGACAAAACCAGAACGGTCCAGATGCTCATAAACCTGATTTCAAACGCGATAAAATTCACCCCAGGCGGCGGAAGCGTGGAATTGTCGGCATGCAGGGACAAAAAAGAACCTTCCAATTACATAACCTTTTCCATAAAAGACACCGGATGTGGAATAAAAGAAAAAGACCAGAAAAAGATTTTTGATAAATTTGTGCAGGTGGCTTCTGGGGAAAAAACCGGCGGAACAGGCATCGGGCTCTCCCTTGTCAAGGCCATGGCGATAATGCAGGGAGGGAAAATATCTCTGGAAAGCGCTGAAGGCAGAGGCTCCGTGTTCAAAGTCTCACTACCCATATATAAAAGATTTAAAGCAGAGACAGAGGAGAAAAAAACCGCAAAAAAACCATGGTGGAGAAAAATATTCGGAATATAAAAAGGCATTTCTTCACACTATTCTTGTCCCGGCGAAAACAAAGCAGACGGCATACCATAATTCGAATATGAGAAAATTTGCTTCTTTTTTCGGTTTCGAAAAATCTCAAACAAATATTAAAACAGAAATTTCTGCCGGGCTTGCCACATTTTTAACAATGTCTTACATCATATTCGTCCAGCCCGCGGTTCTCTCAGCCGCCGGAATGGACAAAGGGGCAGTTTTTACCGCCACATGTTTATCTTCGGCTATTGCGTGTTTTATAATGGGATTTTATGCAAACTACCCCATAGCACAGGCACCCCTGATGGGCGAAAATTTTTTCTTTGCATATACCGTGGTTTTAGCCATGGGATATTCATGGCAAAAAGCATTGTCTCTCGTCTTTATATCCGGCGTATTATTTCTCATTCTAACCTTCACCAGGATAAGGGAAAAATTGGTGAATTCGGTACCCGATTGCATTAAATATTCAATAGCTGCAGGCATAGGGCTTTTCATCGCTCTCATAGGGTTAAAGGAAGGCGGAATAATAATTCCTGAAGCATCCACAATGATGAAACTCGGAAATCTCCATTCAAAACCCGCCATAATATCCCTGACCGGGCTGCTTGTAATATCGGTTCTTTTTTCCCGGGGAGTGAAGGCAGCTGTTCTGTGGGGAATTCTTTGTTCGGCGCTCCTTTCATTCTTCATGGGACTGACTACCTTCAACGGGATTTTCAGTTTTCCCCCTTCGCTTGAGCCTACTTTCATGAAATTCGATCTGCGGGGAATTTTAAGTCCCGACTCAATACCCATAATAATAATTTTTCTCTTCATGGCTCTATTTGACACGCTGGGAACCCTCGTCGGAGTTGGGATTCAAGCAGGTCTTATGAAAAACGGAAAGTTAAAACGAGTGTCCAAGGCGCTTGTTTCGGACGCTTTTGCAACCACCATAGGAGCGATTCTCGGCACGTCAACTGTGTCAAGTTACATAGAAAGCGGAGTGGGGGTGGCCAACGGCGGAAGAACTGGTTTTGTGGCCGTGGTAGTCGGCATTTTGTTTTTGCTCAGTCTTTGTATATCGCCCCTTGTGTCCTTTGTTAACGTTTCCGTAAAAAGTGGCAACGCTCTGTTTCACCCGGCAACGGCTCCCGCTCTCATTTTCGTGGGGGCATTAATGATCGGCTCAATCAAACACATAAACTGGAACGACTTCAGCGAATATGCGCCCGCTTTCATAACAATGACCTTTATACCCTTCACTTACAATATAGCGGAGGGCATAGCCTTCGGCTTTATCTCGTATTCCGCCATAAAAGGTTTTTCAGGTAAGGGAAAAGAGGTTTCGCCTCTTATGTGGGTTCTGTCAGTTCTGTTTCTGGCCGGTTTGTTTCTCTTATGACATCCATACAATATTTAAAAGGGGTGGGTCCAAAAAGAGCCATTTTATTAAACAAACTGGAAATATATTCCCCCTTTGACCTTCTCGAACATTTTCCCGTTAGATGGCAGGACAGAAGGCTCAGTCAGATTAAGGAAAATATACCCTACATAGAAAAACCCTTCGTATTTCGCGGCAAGGTGGTTTCAGTCAGGGATATGTACACCGCGGGCACTCTCAGAATATTCAAAGCCATCATTTCCAGCGAAGACAAGGAAATAGAAGCATTCTGGTTCAAAAGACACACGCCGAAATATGATGTGTTTGCAAAACTTAGAAAAGACATACGCCCCGGCGAAACTATTTGGATAACTGGAAAGCCCGAGGACCCCATTTTCAGCACCAAAATACGAGTAGACGAATACTGCCTGGACACAGACGAAAAAGAGAAAAAACTAAGTATGGCCACTCTCGTCCCCCTCTATTCTTTGACTGAAGGACTGAATCAAAAATTAATGCGCAAAATTATGCATGCGGCAATATCTGCCTATGCTTCAAAAACAACGGATTTGCTGCCTCCGGAAATAACGGCAAAAAGAGCTTTTATGCCATACGAACTGGCAGTGCGTTATCTTCATTTTCCGCAAAATCCGCTGAATCTCAAAGAGGCAAGAAAGAGATTCATTTATGAGGAATTTTTCCTGATGACTCTCGCCTGGGCAATTAAAAGAAGGCAAACGAAAACAATAAACAAAGGGCATAAATATAAAATCAGAAAACATCTTCTTTCCCAATTCAAAAAGAAACTCGGGTTTGAATTCACCAAATCCCAGAAAATAGCCATTAATAAAATCTTTTCTGACATGATGTCCAGGAGTCCGATGACGCGGCTTCTTGAGGGGGATGTGGGTTCCGGAAAAACCGTGGTCGCAATGAGCGCTTTGCTTCTGGCCGCTGAAAACAAATATCAGGGCGTTTTTATAGCTCCGACGGAGATTTTAGCCGAGCAGCACTTTATGACGTTTGAAAAATTTCTCGGCGATCTGCCTCTGAAATTTGAACTTCTAACGGCGAGAATAACCGGAAAAAGAAAAAAAGAAATCATCGAAAAAGTCAGAAAGGGGGAAATAGACGTGCTTATAGGAACGCATTCCCTTCTTGAAGAAAGTGTAAAATTTAAAAATCTTAAAATGATAGTGATAGATGAGCAGCACCGCTTCGGCGTAAGACAGCGGGCGGCGTTAAGACGGAAAGGTGAAAACGCCGACATACTGATAATGACCGCAACTCCCATCCCAAGAACCCTTTTTCTCGCCCTGTACGGGGATCTGGACCTGAGCGTTCTCAGAGACATGCCTCCAGGAAGAAAACAAGTATGCACATTCAGCGTTGACGAAAAAACTGCCTTTGAAGAGACAAAGAAAGAATTATTCAAAGGCAGGCAGGCATATATAGTCTATCCCGTAATAGAGGAAAGCGATGATGGGGAACTCAGGTCGGTCAAATCGGAGTTTGAAAAAGTAACCAGATTATTCCCGGATTTCAAAACAGGGATGCTGCACGGTCAGATGAAACCTTCCATAAAAAAGGGAATTATGGAAGACTTCCTGAAGGGAAAAATCAGGATTCTTGTTTCCACTCCCGTGGTGGAAGTCGGAATAGACGTGCCAAACGCAAGCGTCATGGTCATAAACAACGCCGAGAGATTCGGTCTTGCAAGCCTTCATCAGCTCAGGGGAAGGATAGGCAGAGGCGAGCATGAATCAAAATGCTTTCTGGTTTGTGGTCAGATGTCCCCGCAGGCAAGGGAAAGAACAAATATAATGTGCACGCTCTCAAACGGATTTGAAATAAGCGAAAAGGATGTTTACATGCGCGGTGCGGGAGAGGTGATGGGACTCAGGCAGCACGGCGAAATGCGTTTCAAAATCGCTGACATATACTCAGACTCAAGCTTGCTTAAATTGGCAATGGAAGATAAAGATGAGATAATCAAAAAAGACCCTAATCTGCAACGCCGAGAGCATGCCCCCCTGAAAAACAAACTTTTTAAATTATATCAGGAAAAATGGAATATAATAGATCTCTCATGAAATTGGGCCCGTGTTTCTTGAATCAAATTTGTAGCCAATTCCCTGCACCTTCTTGATGCGCTTCGCTATATCCGGGCCGAGTTTTTTTCTAAGCCGCGAAATGTGCACTTCCACCGTATGGGGGTCGTTGTAAACAGCCGGGTCATATCCCCAGACATTGTCAAGAATATAAGGAACGCTTAAAACCTGGTTTTCCCTGCCAATAAGAAAAAGAAGCAAATCAAACTCTTTTCTGGTAAGATTTAAAAATTTCCCGGCTTTCTCCACCGTTCGTTCGGATGGATTTATTTTAATGTTGAATTTGGAAATCACATTATTGGCGCCCGTTGGATTGAATCTTCTCAAAATTACCCTTATCTTTGCAAGAAGGATATTATAGGAAAAGGGTTTTATCAAATAATCGTCCGCGCCCTTCTTGTAGCCCTCCACAATACTTTTTTCATCTACCATTTGGCCTGAAATGATCAGCACCGGAATATGAGAAAGCAAAGAATCGCTTTTTATTATCTTGCACAGCTGAAATCCGCTTATATCCTGCAGGGCCGCATCGGCAATTACCAGATGAGGTTTTGCCTCTTTTATCATCATAAGAGCCATAGAACCGTTATCCGCGGCCAAAACCCTATATCCATAATTCTCCAGATAGGTTTTCATCGTTTTCAGCATTGGTCTATTGTCATCAACCAAAAGTATTTTTTCTTTCATCTCACTTTTCCGGCTGCAATTTCTCGGTTATCTTCACCGCCCTTCCGACCGCTTTTGCTATCTCTTCTATTTCCGTTCTCATGGGATTTTTTTTATCTATCTCTTCAAGCATGAGCATGGCATAGCCCTTTATGGCAGCGAGAACATTGTTAAAATCATGAGCTGCCGAATCGGTTATTTTTCTGGCTTCCTCTATCGCTCTTCTATGAATGAGTTCCTCTTCCATTCGCTTGATTCTCGTTATATCCCGCGCTATTCCGAACATGCCGATTATCTTCCCTGAAGAATCACAAAGAGGAGTTTTAAGTATATTAAAAAACCTAACGCCGTCTTTTGTTTCCCGCTCCTCTTCAAAAAGAAGAGTTTTTCCCTGTTTCATAACATCCTTATCCTGCGCCCTTATGCGCTCTGCCCTTTTTTTATCCATAAAATCGAAATCGGTTTTTCCCCCCATCTCCTCAGGAGCCATGCGGTAAAGAGAAGAATGCATTTTATTGCTTCTTATATATCTGCCTTGCCTGTCTTTAATGAAAATAGCGTCTTTGGCCAAATCAAAAATTGTTTTAATCAATTCTTCGCTTTCCCTGACCTTCTTTTCCATTTTCATTTTAAAAGACAGGTCCCTCGCAAAGGCGATTATAAGATGGGGTTTTCCCCTCCTGAATACCATCTTGCTTTTTTGCTCCACATAAAACGGCTTTCCGTCTTTTCTGAGCATCCTAAAAATCAAGGCGGTTTCCAATGTTTTTCCCGTCTTAAACGCCCTGTCCAGGGCTTCATACGCAAGCGGGATATCATCTTTATGGCAAAAATTTTCGGCAGGCTTACCTATAATTTCTTCCGGGGAATAACCATAGTTTCTCACACTTTCATTTATGTGGCGAATGATTCCCTTGGAATCTATTGTGTAAATTATGTCCGGACTCACGTTGTATAAAAGCCGATATTTTTTTTCGCTCAGTTTTATTTTATCCTCCTTGATTTTTCTGTCGAGTCCGACAGCATAAAAGTTCGCCAGAGTTTGAATTTTTTTCAAATCTCCGCTCAAGTATGGCTTTTTGGCATTGGCGACGGCCACCATGCCCATTATTTTTTTACCGCACATTGCCGGGGCAGCCAAGAACCTTTTTATTCGTATATGCCCCGTCGGCACGCCTTCACTCCTTTTATCTTTCTGCGGATTATTGCATATAACGCTTTTCCTGTTTTTCAGAACCCACCCCCAGAGCCCCCTGAATTCCTTGAAAACAATTTTCTTATTCCTAACTCTGCATTTGTCCCAGATTTTCTTGGTCAAAGTCGGCGCTACCATATAACCGCTCTCATCTATGTAACCCGCAAAGCCGTATGGACTTTTTGTAACTTTCTGGGCATAATCAAGCGTTATCTGGGAAAAAGCCGAGAAAGAAAGTTTGTCTTTTCTCAAAAACTCGCTTAGAATTTTTGCTACAGCGGAATCTATTCCGTTCTGCTTAATTTTTCCCCCACGCTTTTTTTTATCAATATTCGAATTTGTATCCATAACCTGTAACCTTCTTGATTCTGGAACCTATCTTCCTGCCAAGCTTTCTTCTAATACTTGAGATATGCACCTCCACTGTATGCGGGTTGTTGTAAAGTGCAGGATCATATCCCCAGACATTTTCAAGCAAGTAAGAAATATTGGCCACCTTGCCTTTCTTTTTCATAAGAACGACAAAAAGGTCAAATTCCTTTCTGGTAAGTCTTGTTTTTTTGCCGTTTATTTTAATCTCCTTTGCCTCAAAGTCAATTTGCATGCGCCATTTTTTGAAGGATTGTACAGCACGCGAGTATTTCTCGTAAAGCATAAGAAGATTTTTTATTTTCGCCACAAGTATTGGCAGGGAAAACGGCTTTATGAGATAATCATCAGAACCCCTAGCATAGCCTTCAAGCATATCCTTTTCGGATATTTTTTTGCCTGAAATTATAATAACCGGAGTTTTTTTTGCGCCAGGAAGTTTTTTTAGTTTCTCACAAAGGCTTCCTCCGTCTATATGGGGCATTTCCATGTCAGTTATAACAAGGTCAGGTTTTATCTTTTCCGCCACGCGCATGCCTTCCCTTCCGTCCAGGGCGGTTATCACCTTCATATCGTGTTTTTCCAAATATCTTTTCAGAATATCCAGCTGCTGCCTGTCATCATCTATTATCAAAACGCTGCAAATCATAAAACCCCCTTTACAAGCTAATTATATTCAATTAACCCGGCCAAAATCAAGGAAAATTCTTACTTTCTCTTAAGTGGAATTAAATCCGTTAACTTTACCTTGAACAGTTCTCTCTGCTCATTGGTGATGTATATGTGTCTCCCTTCAAAAGACACTCCCTCGCATTGTCCCGCCTCAATCGGAAGAAAAAACGGTCTTCCCTCAAAAAAGTTGTCAGAGCCGGAAGGAATGTCAAAAACCCACAGATATTTATACGTCAGAACTGCCAATTTGTTTTTGTTCTCGCTTATATCGGCATCGGTAACCATCGAACGAGTGTCAAAAGTGGATATATAAGTAAGCGGATTCTCTCTGCCCAAATATTCGCTGTCCAGGCGATAAAGCGAAGAATGCGTATCACTTCCTGTCTCTTATACACATCTCCGAGCCCACGAGACCTCTCTACATCTCGTATGCCGTCTTCTGCTTGAAA
>CALEIX010000134.1 GCA_937898825.1 uncultured Elusimicrobia bacterium
GCCTTGCGCTGACTCCTGACTCCCGACTCCTGACTCCCGACTCCTGACTCCTGACTCCCGACTCCTGACTCCCGACTCCTGACTCCTGACTCCTGACTCCTGACTCCTGACTCCCGACTCCCGACTCCTGACTCCTGACTCCCGACTCCCGACTCCCGACTCCTGACTCCTGACTCCTGACTCCTGACTCCCGACTCCCGACTCCTGACTCCCGACTCCTGACTTATCCTTTATCACTGACAATTAGCTGTACTGCTTGATATACAGATTTTATATGTCCTCCCATCCTGAGAACCTATTAGGAGCACTTTATTAACTATATCAACAACTGGGTTCCCACTCACCTTTCCCCCGGTAGTTACCGGCCAGCCATCTCTGAGTTGCATTGTATTGGCACTTACCGCGTAAATATAACCGTCGTCGCAACCGAAATAAATATAATCATCATACACTCCCGGAAATGTTCCCGAAGAAACCACTACTGGCATTGTTCTTATTGCGCCTTTTGCCTGAAACGTTTCATAATATCCCGCAGCACCGCCGCTGGTAGCGCTCACTTTGTAAAGTTTGCCGCTGTCATCTCCAAAAAAGACGTATTTATCGCCCTGAACCTCCCATATAAAAGGCGAACTGTATATAGGCGAGTCAGCGTTAAAATCACTCCAATTAGAAGGTGTTGTTTTTAAATTCGCCGAAGTTCTCGCGTACAATTTTCCATCAGTGGAAGTTATATAGAGGTTGTTATTTGCGCCTACATATGCCGCATCCACAAAAGGAGAGGATTTCACAGCGCCCCCTGTGGTAAAACTGCTTACTACTACTCCGTCGACGCTCCTGAATTTGATAACTGTGCCATCCTCAAGGCCTATCCAACCGGCATTTACCCCGTCAGTATAATCATCCAAAGAGGGCGTCCCCGATATGGCAGCGGTCACTTGTGCGTCATATGTCCAGCCCGCACAGTCAGATCCGTCCGAGGCGTTGAGACAGTAAACTTTATTGTCACTGCCCCCAAAGTATAATTTGTTTCCGGAGAAAATTATATCCGACCTAACGGTAGTTGAAAGAGGCCTCTTCCAAACGAAAGAAGCGCTCACTCCGCTGTCCGCTATCTTATAGATATCTCCATTGTCGTCGCCGAAATAAATATTCGGCGGGTCTATCCAGGCCAGAGGGCCTGTTCTTATCGGCAGACCCGAATCTGCAGTATAGGTCCACTTCAATGTTCCATTTGAATTTAAGGCCCTTATCTTTCCGTCATTTGACGTAACATAAATCGTGCCATCACCTACATAGTCCAGTGCGGTTTCTATTGCCGCAGCAGTTCCAGCATCATATGGCCACATGGTACCGTCGGGAGGTCCGGCTGGAATTATAATCGTTATGGAAGAAGTATTCACCACTGAACCCGCCGCAATTTCCTGGACCTCGTCGCTCGGCCCGTCTCTCAAACTTATGTCCGTAGTGGGGTCAAAACCTACTCTGAAAATTCCGGTGTCTTGAGCCAGCTCGAAAACAATAAAATAATATTGAGTGGAGGATGCACTTATAGAATTTTCCACGCTGTCGGGATAGTCGATATTGAGCGATTGATAACCGGCCGCATCCAATGACATCTCACTCGCATATACATAAGCAGCAGCGTCAATGTCCACGGCGGATTCATAAATCCCTACTGTCCCGCTGTCTTTGACCACTATTATGGCTGAAAAATATGTGCTGGCATCGGCCGTAAGCATGGGATTTAAATTGGAGTCCATAAGTTTTACTCTAAATGAGGATATTTCAATGTCGTTGTAAGAAGCCGGGCTGTTGTTTGAAATTGTGATTCTTATAGCGTCGTCGTAAGAATTCGTATTTACCCTCAGGGATTCCATGTCCAGAGCGAAAGCGGAGTGCACAGTATCATCGTAAGTAAGCGTCGAGACCGTTATCTGTGGAGCGCTCTGAGTTCCATTATCACTGTTTAACATTAGTTTGTAAACGCCTCCGTTCACTAAAGGATAACCGTCCTGGTCGTAGAAATCCGAACCTATATGCGAAGTGCTTTGTTCAGAAAGAGAAGCTAAGTCAAAACCAATATCTTCAAGGCGGTAGATATGGGGCGAATGGTTGTCTGTGGAGCCGCCGGTTCTTGTCAAAATTATATTGTTTCCTCTACCCTGGGAAGAATCTGCGCCTAAAGTCAATTTGATTGGGAATCTTCTTGGAAGCACCTGATTATCAGCAGGATAGTTCAAAGTATTTGCGGTGCCAAGTCCCGCATTATTGTTTCTGGAGCCAGCTGTCGCCGGGTTCTGGGTTGCAAAATCAGTCGAATCGGAATCACTATCGCTTCCTTCAGACGGTTGCCTCCCTATAGAATAGGTAACATTTGCGGGGGCATAGGCGGAAGCCGAAACCATCTCGGCCTTGTAATTGGTGAGCGAATAAGTTGCACCCTGCCATGTAACTCTGTCCACAGTTTGTCCTGCGGAATTTTCAAGAACCAGATAATCCCCGTCAGCAACAAGACCGTTTGTGCCGAAGGCAGAACTATAAGATAAAGCATCATTGGAGATCGAAGAAAAATCGAGCAATGAATAATCCTGCGGATATACAATTCTGTCAAAAACGAACTTTACACCGTTTGAATTTCTCAGCGAATAACCTGTAAGCGTTAGTGTGGAAATGAATGAAGTGTTAAATATCTCGATGAACTCATCAGTCAAAGCTCCATATGAAATCTCATTTATCTTAACTGCGTCGGTTGAAATCGAATTAGCGTAATTTTTCGACGGCGTGGGATCCACTTCAAAGAAATCGGCGTTCCCGTCATAGATTCTGGCGAAAGATTCCCCCGAAGAAAGAGCAGGCCACTGAACCCTGTCTATGACATTTTCGTCCGAATCTTTCAGAATGACATGATAACTCTCCGCTCCATTCAAATCCGCCGAAGGAATAATAAGAAAAGAAGAATTAACATTTATGGTATCGCCTGCCACCCCCGTCCACACCGTGATTTCAGCTCCCGGCAAATCTATTGTACCCTGATTATAAATCAATGTCCAGCCGGTTAAGGTGAAGGTGTCTGAGGTATTGTTGTAAAGTTCAATCCAGTCATCCGCCGCTGCCGAGCCAGAAGGATAAATCTCGTTGATATACACATTGCTTACCTGCGGCAGAGAATAGGGAGAATTGGAAACTGAAGAAATGTTTCCGGCCTTGTCAATTGTTTTCACGGCGAAATAATAGGTTGTCCCGGTATCAAGGGAATAAATGACTCTGCCTTCGGCGGTCCCGGCAGAAACAGGCAGCCAGCTTTGAGCATAAGTGCTGGCGGCACTGAATAATGCATCATCCGTTATCTGGTAAGTCGCGTACTTGACTGTATAATATCCCGCTGTATTGTCGAGCAACGCGCCGTCATCGCCCGGCGCCGTCCATGAAAGACTGACTGAACCCCTGACCGGGCCGGGCGAAGCTGAAAGGTCCGTTATCCCGGATGGAGCCTGCGTGTCTTTAAGCACCTTGAAAGCATCACTCAAAGTGCTTGTGCTGCCGGCATAATCAATTACCCTTACCGAAATATAATTGGTATTATGCCCCAGCAAGGCAAAATCCACACCAAAATTGTTTAGATAAGAAGCGCCTATCTGGGTTCCGGAAGATATAAGGGTCCAGGTTACAGTATTGGTGCCGGTTTCCAAAGGCTCAGTCCAGGCAGAATATTCTATTCTTTCTATATTGGAACCTCCGGTATCGGCAAAATCCACATCTCCTATAACGCCGGGGTCTAAATTATGCCAGGAGGAATCAAAATCCGAAGCCAGGTTATTTGTTATGGCGGGCGGAGTCGTATCTTTCTTAACATAGAAAGCGTCCGTCAAATAAGAGGAAATATTTCCGACCCCGTCTTTAGCGCGCACCCAAATATAATTCTGCCCCTGCGGCATAAGGTCAAAGGTCGCCGCCGTCAGGAACCAATCAGTGACATAACTGTCAGAATTAATACCTGAAACTTGGGCTGTCCAATCTTGAATCAAGGTTCCCCCGCCTCCGGAACCAGTATAAACCTTAGTTTCAATAACAGCCAGATGAGATCCGCCTGTATCTTGCGCGTCTATATTATAAGCGACAGCGGTATTTGTTGAACGCCACGTGTTGTCTCCGGATTGATTATCAGTCAAGGTAGGCACCTCATTGTCATGCCTGTCAAAATCAATATCCCCGAAATCATATAAGGAATCGGTGCCCGCGCTCGTATGCGTCTGCCCCGATGTCACCCAGGAAGAACCGTTCCAGACCGTGGTTTTCAGGTCATTCGCATCGCTTATACCCAATGCTGTTATATTGTCGGTATTCGGATCGGGCACAAGCTTGACCCATTTCATGATTCCGCCCCAAGTGGTATTTGTGTTTTCTACGGTCACTGAAGGACTGGCAGGATTCCAGCCGGTGGCTGGATCCCACGTAATCCAGTCAAAATCATTGTCATTGGCAGTATTATCTACTGCGATTATTAACAATTGCCCGGAATCTGATTCCCATGCACAGTCTGTCAGGCGGCTGCCATTTGAAAGCATCCCGGTATCTTCCGTCGGCAAGGCGCTCCAAGATGAACCGTCCCACACCGATACGTTCCAGTCGGACCCGCCATCAATCGAAGTAAATCCTATTCTGTCTGAATTGGGGTCCGAGGCCATTCTTATCCAGTTTGCCGTTCCACCTATATTTGGACCGGTTTGAGCCGCGCCCCAAGCCTGAGTTCCGGAATTCCATATTTTATAATTCGTGGTCGTGCCGGTGCCCCACAAGGCCATGACATCGCCGCTTAAGCTTTCCCAAGCTATATCGAAACATTCTTCCGTTGCTATGGCGGCGGCGGTTGTCATGTTTGAATTTGAAATCCATTGTGAACCGTCCCATACGGCAGCTGAGATATCGGCATTGGCATCAAGAGCTGCAATTGCTATCTTATTTGTTCCCGGCATTGATTTCATTCTGACCCAGTTTATAGTGCCGCCCAGCGAAGCCATAGGAAGAGAAGATGGTCCCTCCACCCACGCAGCGGCGGTGGAAGACCAGAGCGCATAAGTTACTGCCCCGAGCACTCCGTTGTAATAAGCGACAATTATCCTGCCGCTCAGATTTTCAGCGGCCACGTCGAAATTCTGGGTAGTCGAGCCCCCGGGAGAAGGCGCGGGGCTTGGCGTGATATTACTCCATGAAGACGCACTGCCGTCCCATTTGAAAACGCCCATGGTATTATCAGAATAAGTCACGGCCGCCAATTTCTGGTTTTTAACCACGGCGACCGATTTCAAAACCACCCATCTGGCGGAGGAAGAACCGAGAGAAGTATCACCTTCGGCGGACCAATTTGGCGGAGACCATGTTCTATATTTCAGGGTGTTAGAGGAAGCGTCCCCATACGTTATCATTCCGTCGGCGGCTCCGGCCGGAGTCGCGCTTGACACGGATACATTGGAAATATTGCCGACATTATCCACCTCATCCACGGCCTTTATTGCTATCGAATAGGTTGTGCCGGGTGACAATCCACTTATAGTATGGTTTTCAGTCTGTCCGTATTCAAGCGGCGTCCAGGTCTGCGAATAAGTGGAAGCGGAATCGAAATTGACAGAAGTTATGAGATAGGTCGCGTATTTCACCACGTAACTCGTCGCCGTTCCGCTGGAGGCAATCCCGGCAACACCTTCCCCCGGAGCGGTCCACGACAAATCTATCTGCCCCTGGAAAGTTCCTTTCTGGGCCGTCAAATCACTTATGGACGAAGGAGCCGTTTTATCCGTTCCAGCGTAAGAAGAATTTCCAGTCAGGTTTGAGAGTAAGGATTGGTTGCCCGCCCTATCCACAGCTTCCACCGCTATATAATATGTGACTCCCGCTTCAAGCCCTTCCATGACAAGCCCTTCGCCTTGCCCCTGAGATTTCGGGACCAGTGTGGAAACATAGAGAGAAGAAGAGTCGAAATCTGCCTGATCAGCGAAATTACTTCCCGTTTTGTATTTCATCACATAATAACTTGTATAAGCAATCAGATCGTCACCGGGCGCCGTCCACGTGAGAATTAGTTTTCCTTCATCTTCAGCTGCTGGCGGAGTTTGAACAGATAGGTCAGTTATGGCTGTCGGCGATGTGGTGTCTTTGAGAATGTAAAACACATCGACACTTGCAGAAGAACTTCCCAGAGAATCGTACGCTCTCACGCTTATGTAATTCGTTCCGCTTATTAGCAGGTCCCAGTTGGCAGCACTCAGTCCCCATTTGGAAACATAAGAAGCAACCGGCGCACCTTCAAATATAGCCGAAGACAAAACGACATTGCTCCCGGTCTTTCCTGAACCCGTCCATGCTTCGTAAGTGGCAGTTGAAACGCCTATGCCGGAATCGGCAAAATCAACATTATAAACCGCTCCGGGGTTCACATTATGCCAGGTGGTATCCCCGTCCTGCAGGTCGGTTATCACCGGGGGCTGGGTGTCTTTCTTAAGATAAAAAGCGTCAATGATTTCGCTCTCATTTCCCGCTACATCCCATGCCTTAACCGATATGTAATTGTACCCCTGCGCGGCGGAATTAAAATCAACGCCCCAGTCTGTAGTATAAGTTATCTCTCCAGTGGAGTTGAAAATCTGGGTCCAGTTTATACTCTGGCTTCCGGATTTGCCGGTTTGAGTGTAAGCAACATAAGCCGCGCTTGAAATTCTCGAGCCGAAGTCCGCGAAATCCACGTCGTAAATGGTGCCGGGATCGGTGAGACGCCACGCCTTGTCGCCTGATTGATTATCACTTATTGTCGGTGGCGTTGTATCTTTCAAGACATTAAAAACGTCCGTCAGGGTTTGAGTATTACCAGCAACATCATAAACCATCACCGACACGTAATTTGTGGTTCCGTCGTAAAGCGCGGACCAGTTGGTATAGGAAAGCGCCCAATCTGAAGAATAGGAATCAGCATTTATGGATATAGTATTGTCGCTCCAGTCAGGGTGATAAGGGGCATTTCCTCCGGGAGAAGTGGCGGCCCGAATCTGAAATTTCGAAAGACCGCTTCCGCCCGTGTCCACAAAATCCACATTATAAACCGTACCGGATGAATTTCTCCAGACGAATTCCCCGTCTTGATTGTCAGTAATGTTTGGAGCGGTAGTATCTTTTAAAACAAAGAAGGCATCCACAAGTGTTGAAGTTGAACCGGCCACGTCCACAGCCCTGACAGATATATAATTGGTGACATTCTCTTTTAGAGAAACAAAATCCAGCGACCACGGCGTGTAATAATAGGTGGTCCCGCCAAGCCCCGCCACTATATCTGTCCAGCCTATCAAAGAAGCGTCCCCCGAAGCGGCTTGAGTGCTTGCGCTATACTGCACTTTTTCAAGTCCGGAATATTCATCATTGAAAAAGGAATTATAATCCCTGCCCGAATTGCGCCATGTCGAATCTCCACCCTCTTCATCATTTGCAAACGCAGGCAAAGCGGTGTCTTTCATCACATAAAAAGGCTGTGTGGGAAACGCGTAGGAGTTTCCGGCAGTATCAAAGACCTTAACAGATATGTAATTCTGACCGTTTTGCATCTGATTCCAGATGCTCTCCAGAATTCCCCAGTTGTCCGTGTAGTAAGTCGCGTTCATATTCAGCACATTGTCAGTCCAATCCGGATAAAATGGGCCAACCGTTCCGCTGTTTGTTGAAGCCCTAACCTGAAATTTAGAAAGACCACTTCCGCCTAAATCTGCAAAGTCCACATCATACAAGGTTCCAAAAGAATTGCGCCACGTGTTGTCGCCATTCTGATTATCGCTTATTGTCGGGGGAGTCGTATCTTTCAAAACGAAGAAAGCATCAGTAACAGTCACGGTATTTCCGGCAATGTCGTAAGCTCTTGCGGAAATATAATTCGTGACTTCTTCCATCAGAGTTTCAAACTTTCCGTCCCCAAGAGCCCAGTCATCAACATACGATGACATAGAAAGCGGTGTCGAAACGGCCAATGCCCAATCGAAAAGATATGGCCCGACCCCACCGCTCAAAGTGGAAGCTCTGACCTCAAAACCCGAAAGCAAGGAACCGCCTGAATCTGCAAAATCCACGTCATATAAAGTTCCCGCCGCGTTCCTCCAGGTTAAATCACCACCGCTTTCATTGTTAGAGACAGAAGGCATTATCGTGTCTTTCAAGACTATAAATGCGTCATCCAGTTCGGCAGACCCGCCGGCCATATTAATTCCTTTCACAGATATGTAATTAGTGGCTTCCGGCAACAGCGCGTCAAAAACGCTCTGGGGCAACTGCCAGTCATCAGTGTATGTCTGAGAATTAATGCCGGAAACCGCCGCGGTCCAATCCGTCAAAAACGGACCAACACCGTAAGGCATTGTGGATGCCCTCACCTCAATCCTGTCCAGGGGTGAAACTCCGTCAACCGCAAAATCCACGTCGTAAACGGCGGTGTTGGCGTTTCTCCACGTATAATCGCCCGACTGGTTGTCGGTTATGGTTATTCCCTGCGTGTCTTTCATTACATAAAAAGCGTCCGACAGGGAAGTGAAAGAGCCGGCGGTATCGTAAACCCTCACTGAAACGTAAGAGGTTCCGGCGGGCACAAGGTCCCATATCGCGGGGATTATCTGCCAGTCCGTCGTGTAGGAATCTGAACTTATTCCGGTAATATTGTCCGTCCAGTCGGCAATCAAGCTTCCCGTCTGATTTGGCCCCGTTGTTATTTTAACCTGGAATTTATCAAGCAAAGAACCGCCGGTATCGGCGAAATCCACGTCGTAATAACCGCTTTGAGCGCCCCGCCAATTGTCGTCCCCTGCCTGGTTGTCGGTTATGCCCGGG
This sequence comes from uncultured Elusimicrobia bacterium, assembly GCA_937898825.1. GTDB lineage: Bacteria > Elusimicrobiota > Elusimicrobia > Elusimicrobiales > UBA9959 > CALEIX01. The sequence goes on from CALEIX010000134.1 coordinate 8,854, forward strand.
GCGGTGGTGTCTTTTCTAACGCTGAAAACGTCGGTGACCTGGGCAAAATTCTGCGCGTAATCGTAAACCCGGACCGAAACGTAATTTATCCCTTCCGGCATGACCGCAAAGTCAATTCCCCACTCCGAATTATACCCGGTCGACGAAATACTCGCGGCTATGTCGGTCCAGTTTTTAACGCTCCCGTCGCCGGATGCCGGCGTCGTGGATATTGAATATTGAGCGTTGTTTAAAAGACTGCCGCCTGAGTCCGTAAAATCCACATCATAAATGGCTCCACCATCCGCGTTCCGCCATATGTCGTTCATCTGATTATCCACTATTGAGGGGTTGGTTACATCTTTAAGAATGTAAAATACATCATAAACCACGGTCGAACTCCCCAGCACGTCGTAAGTCCTGACCGAAACATAATTTGTTGCTGTTTCCTGCAAACTAAAGAAATCCACCTGCCAATCATCTGAATATACATTCACTGCCGTTGAAGTTATTATATCAGTCCAGTCCTTAAGCACGGTCCCGGTTCCGCCGGTATCTGTGGTTATAGTGTACTGGGCGGTAGATACTCCGGAAGCCAAATCCTTGAAATCCACGTCATACAAAGCGCCGGCGGAATTTCTCCAGGTGTCGTCGCCGGTCTGATTATCCACAACAACGGGGGCCGACGTGTCCTTTCTCAACACAAAAGCGTCAACCGCGGTCGAAGACAGATTGACTTTATTAAAAGCCCTGACCGATATGTAATTATCCCCTTCAATCGATGAAGCAAAATCCACAGACCAATCTTCTGAATATTCCGCCGTTTCAGTAGAGGTTATTATGTCGGTCCAGTCCCTGAGCAGATTTCCTCCTTCGTTTGGAGCCGAATGAATCTTGTATTGAGCAGTCGTTATTCCGCTGTCAAGGTCCCTGAAATCAATATCGAAAATCGCCCCGGGATTTGCTGAATAATAGGACGTGGGGGAGGATTGATTATTGATTATCACGGGACTTGAAACGTCCACATAGAAAAGGCGCGTTGAAGAATAAACGGAATAGTTGCCCGCATCGTCTTTAGCCCGAACGCGCCAGTAGTATTTTCCGTCGGCTATTGAAATGGACGCCTGACTCACAGAAGGATACGACGAATAATTGACAACCGAGAAACTGATATCGGTGGAAATTTCCGCTTCATAACCGTATATTCCGGAACCGGCGTCAGAGGAGTCGCTCCAGTCAAAATTAACAGAAGAGGCTGAAAGCAACGCGCCGTCAGCCGGAGAGATAAGCGAAACAGAGCCCGGAACCGAAGTGTCTTTTCTGATATAAAATACATCCTCCAAAGAAGATGAACTTCCTGCGACATCATAAACCCTCACGGAAACATAGGAAGTCCCCTCGGGCAGAAGGTCCCAATCCCCTGCAGATAATGACCAATCTGAGGAATAATCTTTCTGATTTAATCCCGCAAATATATCGCTCCATCCCGCAAGCAGAGTTCCGGTCTGGTTTATGTCGGAGTAAATAATATATTGAGCCGTGACGAGACCGGATAAGCCGTCGAAAAAATCCACGTCATATAAAGTTCCCGCGGCGCTTTGCCACGCGTCGTCCCCATCCTGATTGTCGCTTACAGACGGAACAATCGTGTCCTTCAAAACATAAAAAGCGTTTTCAATGGAAGCGGAACTCGGCACAAGATCGTATACCCTGACCGAAATATAATTCGTCCCGGGCTCGAGTAAATCAAAAACCGATGCCGGAAGCAACCAGTCGGCATCATACAAAGTCGAACCAATGTTCGAAACAACGGTTGTCCAATCCGGACTGTAAACTCCTCCGTTTATATCGGTTGAAGCCCTCACCTCAAATTTATCGAGATTTGACCCGGACTGGGACTGGAAATCAATATCATAAACCCCCAAATTCTCTTTTCTCCATACATCCTCTCCCGTTTGATTGTCTATTATAGCCGGAGCCGTCGCCTCCTTGTATACCCAGAACACATCATCAAGAATATACGAGTTCCCCGCGTAATCGTATGCCCTGGCCGATATGTACGAAGTCGCAAGGTTTGGCAAAGCCGTAAAATTTATCGACCAATTGGCAGTATAGGATTCAGAGGATATGGCGGTTGCTATATCAGTCCACGCAATGATTTCCCCGCCGGTTCTTCCAGGGTCCGTCCACACGGAATACTGGACATTGTTAAGGCGGGACCCTCCGCTATCATAAAAATCTACATCTATACCGGAGACATCGTTTTGGTTCCCAGCCGGGTCTATATTCTCCTGATTATCTGTTATTGTCGGAGAAGTCGTGTCTTTCCTTATGTAAAACACGTCATAGGAAGTCGTGTCATGCGATAGAGGGTCCCAGACTCTAACGGAAACATAACTCGTTCCTTCGGGCAGGAGGTTCCAGTGCGCGGCTGAAATTCCCCAGTTTGTGGTGTAATCGGCAGTTCCGGTGAGATAGAATATATTCGTCCATGGGGCCACTTCTGTTCCGCTAAGCGTCAGGCCGGTGGAAATATAGTACTGACCGGTCGCCAGGCCGGAAAGGTAATCCTGGAAATCCACATCGTAAACAGCTCCGGGATTTTCGTTGCGCCACGTCTCATCACCCAACTGGTTGTCGGTAACCGTCGGAGCGAAAGTGTCTTTCAAAACGGTAAAAGCGTCAATCAAAGTCGCGGTCGTGCCGGCGACGTCCCAGGCCCTTACGGAAATATAATTCGTCCCGGCGGAGAGCAGAGAAAAGTTCACAGCAAAGTTTTGCGTGTATGAATGGCCGACACTTCCAGATGAAATCAATGTCCAATCTAAAGAATTTACGCCCGTTTGATCGGGGCCAGTCCACGCAGAGTATTCTATTTGACTTAAACCGGTCAAATCGTCATTGAAATCCACGTCGTAAACGGCCCCGGGACCCGAATCCCGCCAGATGTATTCGCCGTCCTGGTTGTCGGTTATGGACGGGGGGATCGTGTCTATGAACACCGCGTAAGTGGAAGTGAAGGCAGAATAATTTCCGGCATTGTCCCTGGCCCGGACTCTCCAGTAATAAGTCGTTGATAGGGAAAGCGCGGGCCGGACTTGCGAAGAAACCGTGAAAGTGGATATTTCCATCGCGGACATATCTTCGGCGGTGGAGAACTGCGCTTCATACCCCGAGACTCCGCTCGTTAAATCGGCCGAATCCGTCCAGTCGAAAACGGGGTCTAAAACATTAGAAACTGATTTGTCCGCCGGAGACAAATGCGAAACCGAATCCGGAGCGCTCGTGTCCTTCCTGACATAAAAAGCGTCCGTCAGCGACGCCGAATTGGAAGCATTGTCCAGAATTTTGACCGAAACATAATTCGGTCCTTCCATCATCGTATCCCAAAGCGCCGACGCGAGTGACCAGTCCTCGCTATACGATGAAGCGTTTATCCCGGTTATCACGGCCGTCCAGTCGGCTACCAGAATTCCGGTCTGATTCGGACCCGTAGTGATTTTTACTTCGGCCCTGTCAAGAAGCGCGCCGCCTGAATCTGAAAAATCCACATTGTAAAGCGTCCCCGATGAATTCCGCCAAGCGTCATCCCCGGACTGGTTGTCGGAAATCGAGGGAAGTGTAATATCTTTCAGAACATAAAAAACATCGCTGGCGGTCGTGGTAGCCCCGGCCACGTCCCATACCCTCACTGAAACATAATTAGTGCCTCCTTCCGCCAAAGCGGTAAAATCAACAGACCAGTCAGCCGTATACTCCGAAGCGCTTATGTTTGACGCGATATTTGTCCAGTCTTTCAAAACGGCCCCCCCCTGACTCGGCGAGTCTGTGACTTTGTACTGAGCGGTGTCAAGACCGCTGGTGCCCTGATCCTGAAAATCCACGTCATAAAGCGTTCCCGCGGAATTTCGCCATGTGTCGTCGCCCGCCTGATTATCCACCACCAGAGGCGCTATCGTGGACTTCTTGACATAAAACACGTCACTTACCTCAGAGGAAAGTCCGGCATTGTCGTAAACCCTGGCAGAAATATAATTGTACCCGCTTTGCATCGCCTCCCAAAGAACTTCCGGCAAAGCCCAGTTCGCCGAGTAGGAGTCCGAGTTTATCCCGCTTAAAATCGTATACCAATCACTTATCAATGTGCCCGTTTGCCCCGGCCCGGTTGTTATTTTCACCTGAAAATACGAAAGTTTTGAACCGCCCAAATCTTCAAAATCAACATTGTTTAGTGTCCCAGAGGAAGTTCTCCAGGAATCGTCTCCCGCCTGATTATCAGTCACCGCGGGATTTGTCGTGTCCTTCCTCACATAAAAAGCGTCCGAAAGTTCCGAAGAATTGCCCGCATTGTCATAAACCCTGACTGATATGTAACTCGTGCCTTCAGGCAAAAGCGTCCAGGTCGAAAGCCCTAAGTTAAAATCCGTGTTGTAAACGTCGGCATTTATCGCAGATACCCTGTCAAACCAGTTTGAATAAACCGTGCCTGTCTGATTCGGTCCCGAAGTTATCTTCAATTGAAACTTAGAAAGCAACGAACCACCGCTGTCTGAAAAATCCACATTGTACAAAGTCGTATAATCGCTTCTCCATTCATCGTCCCCGGTCTGATTGTCTATTATAGTAGGCAATGTTATGTCTTTCCTTACGTAAAAAACATCCGCCGCCGTAGTTAGATTTTGCGCCCTGTCGCTCGCCCTGACCGAAACATAGTTCGTTCCATTTTGCAAAAGCGAAAAATCCACTCCCCAGTTGCCTGTATAAGAAGAAGCCGCCAAGGGACTTGAAGTTACAAGCGTCCATCCTATAAGATTGCTCCCGGTAAGACCGGTATCGGTCCATACGCTGTATTCGATGCTGTCCAAAAAGGAAAGGCCTGTATCGACAAAGTCCACGTCGTAAATCGCGCCGGGGTCCGAATTCCTCCAGGCGTCGTCGCCCGACTGGTTGTCGGTTATGACGGGAGCGGCCGTGTCAATATAAAGCGTGTAAGTGGAAGTGTAAACCGAAAAGTTGCCTGCATTGTCTTTTGACCTGATTCGCCAGTAATAAGTGGTGGATTCAAGATCGTCTGACTGATACTGCGAAACCGTTTCCAGAGAGCTTGAAGTTATGACGGAAAAATCGCTCGAGGTGGAAACATACACTTCATAACCGTAGACTCCTGAAGCATTGTCAGAGGAATCCGACCAGTCAAAAAAAGGCGAGAGAGTATCTGCATAGGAATTGTCAGCGGGAGACAAATCGACCGGAATTGAAGGGCTTTGAGTATCCTTTTTTACGTAAAAAGCGTCTGTCAAATCCGAATAGTTTCCTGCATTGTCATAAATTCTCACGGAAACATAGGAAGTTGCAGCGGGAATCAAATCCCATAATCCCAAAGACAGGGTCCAGTCTTCATAATATGAAGGAGAATTGATATTTAAAATATTGTCGGCCCAATCGGAAACAAGAGTCCCCGTTTGTCCGGGGCCAGTGGTTATCTTGACCTGAATCCTATCTAAAGACGAGCCTCCTGAATCTATAAAATCCACATCATAAAGCGCGTCATTCGTAGACCTCCAATTGTCGTCCCCGGCCTGATTGTCGGTTACCTGCGGATTGGTAATGTCTTTTCTTATGTAAAACGCGTCCGCCAGAATTGAATAATTCCCGGCCCTGTCAACCGCTTTAACCGAAATATAGTTTGTGCCTTCCTGGAGCAGGTTCCAGTTTGTTTCAGACAATGCCCAATCAGTTGAATAAGCGGAAGCGTTTATATTTGAAGCGATAAGGCCCGCGTCAAATCCGACCAGTTCCGTTCCAAGCATTCCCGTACCCGTGTAAACCGCGTAATAAACATTTGAAAGAAGTCCTCCGTTATCTGAAAAATCAATATTGTAATAAGTTCCCGACGATGCCCTCCATATATCGTCCCCCGTTTCATTGTTCGTAAAAGTCGGCGGCGTCGTATCTATCATTACGGCATAGGTGGAAGTATAAGCGGAATAATTTCCCGCATTGTCTTTTGCTCTCACCCGCCAGAAATACTTGCCGCCTGAAAGCGCGGTGGCGGTGGACTCGGACAGCGCCCCCGAATAAGAATAATCCACCGCAGAGAAAGTTTCGTCGCTTGAAACCTGAAGCTCATAGGAAGCGACGCCGCTGGTCCCATCTGAGGAATCCGTCCAGTCAAAATAGGGCGTCCGGGTGTTGACATATGCATTGTCCGCCGGCAAAGACAAAGACGGCATGGATGGATTCGTGGTGTCCTTCCTCACATAAAAAGCATCTATGGCCGGGTACTTGCTGGTATTCTCAGCTCCGTCTTTCGACCTGATCGAAACGTAGTTTACCCCTTCGGGCATCGCGTTCCACAAAGCGCCGGTCAATTGCCAGTCGTCCGTGTAAGAATCCACGCCCGCCGTTGAAACGACAGTCGTCCAATCTGAAATCAAGGTCCCGGTCTCGCCGGCGCCGGTGTATATCTCAACCTGAATCTCCTTGAGATGCGAGCCGCCCGTATCATTGGCGTCCACATCGTAAAAGGCCACATTTGAATTCCTCCACGCGTCATCTCCCGTCTGGTTGTCCGAAACCGTCGGCGGCACCGTGTCATGCCTGTCCAGAGCAAGCATATAGGGCATATAATTGTAATCCGAAACCGCGGTGCTGTGGGTCGCATCCAATGAAAAAGATGAACCGTTCCACTTCGCGCTTCTCGAATCGGACAGAATCCCGCCGGCTGTCACAATGGCGGAAGTCGTCTTGGGATCAGCTATGAGCGTGGTATAGGTTAAATCGTCAGACCAGCCGTCAAGTTGATACGCGGCAGATAAATCAACCGCCCACGAACCGTTCCACCAGGAATACAAAAGTGTTCCGTTCCTGTCTCTACCGGTAACCACAATGAAATTACCGCTCTGATCCCACGCGCCGTCTATGGACCGGGCCTGATTGGCGTTTACTTCAACCTTACCGTTCTCCACCGCAGGATAGGACCAGCCAGAGCCAGTCCATATTGAAGCGTTCCAGTCGTTGCCGCTGTCAACTTCAGTTGCTCCTATCTTGTCTGAATTCGGGTCCGGGGCAAGTTTTATCCATGAAGCAGTATTATTTCCTCCGCCGAAAGCAAAATAAGTGGCCGTATACGAAGCCCATGCCGAACCGTTCCATATATAAGTGTCAGCCCTGCCGGCAACGCCCCCGTCATAGGTAACAAGGCATTCCCCCCCACTCGTTTCCCAAACCACATCAAAGTTCTGGGAAGCCGTCGTCCCAAGACTGCTTGTTATGGCCTGGCCGTCCGACCATGTCGTTGATGTCCATCTTATCGCGTACAAACTTAAATCCCCTTTTGAAAAAGCCGCCATCAGCTCATCGCTGTCCGGCTTCTCAGCCAACACTACCCAAAGCGCGGCATTAGCCGAACCCGCCGTAAGGGTTTTTGCCCCTGACCATGAACTCCCGTTCCAGATATTGTAATAAAGCTCTCCCGCGTTTAATCCGTTGTAAAGCACCACAGCCCTGCCAGAATTCTGTTCATAAGCTATGTCAAAACCCCTGAAAGAGGAATTGGCCGCGGATATGGTCGTTGTGCTCCATTCATTTGTCCACGTCCCGGTAACGCCATTATATCTTTGAATCTGCAAAACCCCGTCCGATGAAAGAATCCCGGCCATCTTCTCGTTTCTCAAAGGCGAGGCCCTTACTACCACATGCCTTATGACCGACGCGGGATCTGCGTCTGTCGCCACCCCGCTTTGCACGGCCTGAAAACTCGGAGGTTGCCACTTTCTCCACCTGGGCACATTTGTTGTCCCCTCGGCAAATACCAGTATCCCGTCAACCGCCCCCGGATTCTGCGCGTAAGTAGAAGCGGCATTCGAAAGCCCGGAAATATTATTCACCTCGTCCACCGTCCTTATCGCCCAATAATAGGTGGTCCCGGAAATAAACCCTCCCACCGTTTTATTCTCGGTTTCGCCAGCAGAAAGTGGAACCCAACTTTGTGAATAAATATTCGCCCCGTCCCACAAGGTTAAATCCGTTATATCCTGATCGGTCCTGTATCTCACCTGATAGACGGTGGCTGTCCCTACGTTTACGTTGTCCCCGGGAGCGGTCCACGAAAGATTTATCTCTCCTTCAAACGAACCCGGCGAAGCTACTAAATCAGTTATGTCGGCGGGCGTGGTAGTGTCCGCTCCAGATGTCGCGGAAGGAACGTTTGATATGCCGGAAGTGTTCCCCGCTTTATCCTCAGCTTTTATCGCGACATAATAAAGCGTATCGGGCCAAAGCCCTGTCAAAACGAAATTCTCAGCAGAACCGGCGGAAGCCGGAACCCATGATTGGCTGTACGTGTCGGCTGAATCAAAATTGCCTGAGTCTATGGCAAAAGAAGAGGATATTTTGACAATATAAGCAGATGCCCCGCTACCGGAATCCGGGGGAGCCGTAAATGAAATGTTTATCTCTCCCTCCCCCCCAGAAGAAGCTGCTAAATCGCTTACCGCTTGCGGAGCGGAAGTGTCCTTAAGCACATAAAAAATATCTGTAACGCTTGAAGAAGCCAATGCATTGTCAAATACGCGCACTGAAATGTAGTTGGTCCCGGGTAAAAGCAAATTCCACAGACCAACCGCAATTTCCCAGTCCGCGGTGTAAGAAGCGGCGTTTATGCCATCCTCGTTGTCGGTCCAATCAAAAGATATTGTCCCCGTCCCTCCAGGTCCGCTCGAAGCCCTTAACTGGAATTTCGAAACAAGCGACAAATCATCAGCAAAATCCACATCGTAATAAACCCCGCTGAATGTCGAGCGCCATACAAAATCCCCGGTCTGATTGTCGGTTATAACCGGAGGCTGGGTGTCTTTTCTTACATAAAAAACATCCTCTAACACGCTTGTGTTCCCGGCTACATCCGATGACCTTACGCTTATGTAATTATCGCCAGCCCTCAAGGCTTCCCAAATCCCGGAGGACAATTGCCAATTTAAAGTATACGAGTTTGAATTGATACCAGTAATGTTTGTCACCCAGTCCTTCACTATCTCAAGCGCACCGGGCCCGGTAGTGACTTTTATGTCAAAGGACTTTACGCCGGAAAGGCTGTCCTGAAAATCAATATCATAAGACCCATCATTGACCGAACGCCAAACCAAATCCCCGCTCTGATTATCAAATATGGAAGGACCGCCCGCATCTTTCAAAATATAAAAAGCATCGGTTAAATCCGCATAATTTGCGGCGTTGTCGTAAACCCTCACCGAAACATAATTCGTCCCACCCTGCAGCAAATCCCACAAGGAGGAAGACAATTGCCAGTCGGAAGAATACGAAGCGGAATTTATGCCCGCGATGTTGTCCGTCCAGTCCGTAACCAGCGTCCCGGTTTGCGCAGGGCCCGTGGTTATCTTCACCTGAACCTTATCAATCAAACTCCCGCCCGCGTCTTCAAAATCCACATCGTAAAAAGCTGTATTCGCGCTTCTCCACAAAGCGTCGCCTGCCTGATTGTCCGTCGCGGAAGGTGGAACCGTATCCTTGAAAACCGAGAAAACATCGGTGCTAACGGCGACGTTGCCCGCCAAATCATACACCCTTACAGAAACATAACCTGTCGTCCCGCTTGCAAGCGCCGGCGTCGAAAAATCTATGCCCCAATCCTCAGAATAAGTGTCGGAAGATATGCCGGTCGCTATGTCCGTCCAACCAATTATATCCCCGGAAACCGCCCCCGAAACAGACGACAGCAAATACTGCGCCTTCGAAAGCAGGGACAGCAAGTCCTGGAAGTCTACGTCGTAAATGGCTCCGGGATCCGAATTCCTGTATATATCTGTCTCTTATACACATCTGACGCTGCCGACGAATTAGACGTTGTATATCT
>CALEIX010000135.1 GCA_937898825.1 uncultured Elusimicrobia bacterium
TTCAAGCAGAAGACGGCATACGAGATGTAGAGAGGTCTCGTGGGCTCGGAGATGTGTATAAGAGACAGATTTCAGATAGACAGACTGCTGATAATAATATAGCAACCGATACAACCACTCTACGAACAGACCTGAACGCTGAAATAAGTAATAGAGAAAATGCTGATAATGCCATAGCGACAGATACCACAACGATAGCAGGCAATGTATCTGCCAATGCTTCTGATATTGATAATCTTGAGAGTTCTACGGCCACGCTTGAAGCAAATAAAGTGCCATATACAGGAGCCACTGGACTTGTGGATTTGGGCAATTACGGACTTAACACTTCAAGCGATGTGGTGGCGAACGCTTTTTTTGGAGACGGTTCCAATTTGACGGGCGTATCCGCATCCGCGCTGTCAAATGCGGGCGACACTATAATCACAGCCGATTCGGACAACAACGACACCGGCACTACAATCATAAAAAGCGGGGCGAGCGATGTGGTTTACGTTTCCACCGACAACAAGGTAGGAATAGGCACGACGAGTCCGGGGACGAAGTTGGATGTAAACGGAAACATAAGAGTTCGTGGTACAGGAACTTCACTACCCGTAGCCAGCGCCGACTACCGTGGAGTCTTGTATTTCCTAAAAGGTGGCGCAGGTGTGACAGACAAACTTTATATGTGTCAAAAAACCTTCGCTGATACATATGTCTGGGTATTAATATCAAGGGGAGATTAAAAATGAAGAGATTTATTATTCTACTCATTATTCTTAGTATAGGTCCTCTCGGATATAGCGAGGTTATTTTTGATCCTTGGTTAAATGGATTTGGCTATAGGAGGCCGATATCCTTGAGTCCAGCAACTCCTCAGGCAAACTATCAGGTGAAGGTTACTCTTACCACGGGTGTAATGGACAATCCTTATAGCAATATCAATGCTAATGGTTCGGATATCCGCTTTACTGGCTCGGATGGAACTACTTTACAAGACTACTGGATAGAATCTTGGGATAATACTGGCACTTCTACTATCTGGGTTGAGGTAAAAACCTCGGGAGAATCAATAATTTATATGTATTACGGCAACTCATCGGCGAGTTCTACTTCTGATATTTCTGCCACATTTATCAGGATAGTAGATGGAGTAAAAGGAAGCTGGCATCTGGATGAAAATTCAGGGTATACGGCGCAGGATACTTCAGGAAATGGAAATAATGGTACTCTGGAGTCAGCCACGTGGACTAGCGGCAAATATGGGAGTGCTGTATACTTTAATGGTTCGTCTTATAGAATTAAAGTACTTGATTCATCATCACTCAGAATCACCGGTAGCGTCACAGTAGAGGCATGGGTGTATAACCAACACACAGGTACGAGTGTAAAGCCGATAGTTGCAAAATATAAAAGTAACACAAACCAACGGGGCTATCAATTGGATATCAATGCTATAGGGGGCACTGAGCCAGCATATGATTATTGGGTCTCAAATGATGGTTCTACCAGGGATCACGTAACCTTTTCTTCAGGCGAGGCGGGCGGGCCCTATCCGAATCAATGGAAACATGTAGTAGGTGTTTATAATCAGAGTTTGACAACACTTACATTGTACGTTAATGGCAATATAGTAAGTGGTCCAAAATCTACTTCCATTGGAAATGTCTATGCAACTCCTGTAGATTTTTATATAGGTTCCAATGCAGTGCTATCAGCATTTTGGCTTGGAAAAATCGACGAAGTTCGCGTTTATAATCGGGCGTTAACTTCGCCTGAAATATCGGATATTTTTAATAATTATGGGTACACAACACCAAACTATCCTGGAAAAGTTTTAGTCCGCAAATACACCTCCCCAGAGACGCTTGCTGGGAGTCCTGGGAGTGAAGATTCCTTGGTAACCCAAGCAGGTTCAGCTACAGACTGGAGCTGGAAAGTTCCCTCTCAAGGAGAAAAAGTTCGCTCTGGCTCAGCTACAGACTGGAGCTGGGTAACATTTCAAGATGATGGCACAGGTTTAACCGTTCCCAAAGGCTCAGCTACAGATTGGGAATGGGGTCCTTAATGGACAAGGTAATAAGCGGCAATGTCGGAATCGGGACGACGTGGCCAACCGAAAAATTACATTTAGAAGATAATACTGCAGCTGCAGCTGTTAGAATAACCCAAAACCATGTAGATGGATATGGGCTTGTAGTTGATGTAAATAATACAGATAATAATAAATATGCCCTTCAAGTAAGAACTGGGGACGGAAGTCTTACATCAAGGTTGTATGTCAGAAACGACGGCAACGTCGGCATCGGCACGACGGATCCGGGGGGACTTTTAGATTTATATAAAGCATCTGGCAATATGAAGTTATTAATGAGCGGTGGGTCATTTGGTTCTGATATTCACCAGATAAACCTTCGACCAAATGGTGATTATGGAGCAGCCATAACCGTAGGCGCGGGTTATTCTTTGGAATTTACAAGTTTTAATGAGTTTGACCCTTTTTATTTCAGCAATTGGGATGGCACCACGAAGACACGATTGGTTACTATTTTAAATTCTGGTAACGTTGGCATCGGGACAACGGGGCCGACTTATAAACTGGAAGTCGGAACTTCGGGGGACGGCACTTCGGCTATAGCCAACGCGTGGAACACTTTTTCCGATGAAAGATACAAGACCAATATTATTGAAATTGAAAACGCGCTTGACATCGTTTCAAATTTGAGAGGCGTGGAATTTGATTGGAAGAAATCCAGGAAACATTCGATTGGCTTCATAGCCCAGGAAGTGGAAAAGGTTCTGCCCCAGGTGGTTTCAACCGACAAAAACGGCTATAAATCTGTGGATTATTCCAGAATAACGTCCGTTTTGGTTGAAGCGGTTAAAAAGCAGCAAGAGAAAATCGAGGAACAGGAAGCAAGAATAAAAAATTTGGAGGCCAGCATCAAGAAATTGCAGAACAAATAATACAACCGCCGCATACACTCCCGAGGTTGCGTTTATAGCGTTAAGCGTTCATAGAATTTATTGAGTTTATTTATCCCTTGCAACCCGCAACTTGTGCCTTCCAACTCTTGACTTATCCTTTTTCCCTGCCGTCCAGCCGTCTAACCGTCCAGCCGCTATTTTAGCAGAGCTCTGCTCTGCAGCTACAACTGACTCCTGACTTCCGACTTACGACTTGCGCTCTTGTAACCTGTGACTTCCGACTCTTGACTCCTGACTCTTGACTCCTGACTTCCAACTTACTACTTGCGCTCTTGTGCTCTTGTGCACTTGTAACCTGTCCCCTGAAGGGTCGCACTGCGGAAATCTCTCCTTGACAAATAGTTCTACCATTTGTAAGATATGAATATGATTATAGAACGAGATATTTATCCGCAAATACAGAAAGTGATTGATGATAGGGAGGCGATTGTTATTACCGGGATGCGCCGCGTTGGGAAGACCACTCTCTTGAAGTATATTGCAAATAACTTAAAGTCAAGCAACAAGATTTTCCTGGATTTGGA
>CALEIX010000136.1 GCA_937898825.1 uncultured Elusimicrobia bacterium
TTCAAGCAGAAGACGGCATACGAGATGTAGAGAGGTCTCGTGGGCTCGGAGATGTGTATAAGAGACAGGTGCTGATATAAGCGCTTTGCCAGGTTAAAGCGTTAAAATCCCAGTATTGATGCGGGGCGGCATCCGTATCTTCAAGGGATATTTCAATCGTATCCAGTCCCGAGGGAATGCCTCCTCCCGTTACGGTATCTTCAGCTGTGCCGGAAATAATGGACTTTGAATTAAAATAAGATAAATCCGCCGGGTCGAGAATTGAGGCGGTTGGAGTGGTATAGTCAATTATGAAAGTCGCCGTGGAATATGCGGTTTCCGTGTTCGGTCCCCCGTTTATGGGCTGAGTGTTATCCCTGGCGTAGGACTGCACCTCGAACTTAAAGCCATCGCCCTTGTCCATGCCGCCGTAACAATCGCCACTGTTATTGCCGCTGACTGCGTTTTCTATCCCCGTTCTCAGCCAATTGTCTACCGTTCCTGAATTGAAAGCCAACCAGTCCGAAGACGGCGCCAGATTCCACTGGGCAAGCAAAACATTGTAATAACATACCGTATCAAGCGAGTCTTTTCTTCTTATTCTGACAAAAACATTGTTCAGGCCTGAAGGTATGCCGGGCTCCACTTCGGCGGCCGTGCCGGCGATATTACTCACCGGGTAATTGAAATAAGAAATAGAGCCTCCTCCCACAGCGGGATAAGTCGCCACCGAAACCGGGGCAAACCTGTCCATTGTGAACAAGACCTCTCCCGAGGAAGGGGCCGGGCTGTCCGGCCTTGAAATATTTTGCGCCGCATCTTTAGCCCGGACATAAATCTTGAATTTAAGGGAACCGCCAAGGGTGTTGAATTCATTGAAAAGGTTGGAATCGACATAGGTCCATGAAGATGAATATACATTCGTGGCGTTAAGCCAATGCGATGAAGGATTATAATCTTCTTTGGCGTCCCAACCCGTTCCGTTCCAGTAATCTCCGTTCGCGTCTCTTTGCACGAGAACCTGAACCCCGTCCGGATTGACGACATAAGAATAGGGCTCGGAAACAGTTCCTCTTATTTCGTTCAATGAAGTGTAAGCCAGACCATCTCCGGGTAAAGTAACACCCACGGTCGGAGCGGAATTGTCGTAACAGAAGGACTTTTCCACATAAGTTTCAAGATTCAAAGATCTGTCTTTCGAGCGAACCCTGACATAATAGGTATCGCCCTCGGTTAGCGCCGGGGGCCAGGAATCAGGCGGAGGGTACGTCCAATCGGCTGCTTTATTGATCTCAACTCCGGCTTTAGTAACAACATCGGTAAAAGTTATATCTACATTCCGCCAGTTGGAACCCGAGGCGAATCCGCTGCCGTCAAAAGTATCGCCGGAAGGATTTTCAATCTGTATTTGTATGCCGGCGGGAGCAAGACCGGACATCGCTTCCGTGTCCGAATAATTGACCCAGTCAACGGCCGTACCGGAGAGGGTCGCTATTTGGGAGAGATTATGAAAGGGAGAATAAGGAACAAGCAATGTGGATGAAGGAGTATTTACGTCATATACAAACTCTTTGGCATAAGTCCCCGCGGGAACTTTGTTGCCAGATACATCTTCCCCGTACATTTCCACTTTGTATCTCTTATTATCGACAAGAGACGGTTCGGGATAGGACCAGGGCGATAAATTCGAAACTGCCAGCCATGTGGAATCAACCACGACCCATTGGCTGCCGTCCCACTTGGGCTTTGTGGCGCCCGATTCGGATATATTGGAAATCTGAATCTTAAGTGGAGGATCTATGCCGGACGGAGAATCCGCTGAATCACCGTTAATTGGGCCTAAAGCTCTTGCGCTTCCATAAAAGGCCCCGGCCCCGGACATCGGAGTGGAGATGACTATCGTGGGATAATTGAGGTCCGAAGTCACTGTTATCGGAGAATGGGTTTCCTGGTTATTCGCTTCGTCAAGTCCCGCTATTGAAAAATTGTAAACCTGATTATGCAAGGTTATGTTCGGCAAATTATCGCCGGTCGGCGGATATGTCCAGGTTATAGTGGATGCCGAAGCGCTAAAGTCAACCGCCAAATTCACAATACTGCCGGAACTCCACTCTGTGCCGGTCCAATACCAGGTATCTGTGCCAGCAATATAATATACCCTTAACTGAAGCCCTGCGGCGCCGGACTGCAGTCCTGAAAGTCCCCCGTAACTGGTTCCGCGTATTTCCGAAAGGTTTGCCGGGATGTATCCGCCGGCCACCGGCGTAGAGACTTTTGAAACAGGAGGCGTTCCATCAACTGTGAAACTAATTTTGGTCCAGGGATTTTGCTCATTTCCGCCATTAGCTCCCAAAGGCTCGGCCTCGTCAAAACTCCTGGTTCTTAAAGCATATTCTTCATCTGAAACCCAATCGGCGCTGTCAAAAGGATATCTCCACGTCGCCGTTCCTATGGAGTCCTGCCAGGCCCCGTCAAAGGTTACCGTGTAAGAACTGAAAGCGGAACCCGTCCAGTAATAAGTGTCTCCGTCCTGCAAATAACTCAAGTGAATCTGCACCTTGCTTAAATGCTCTCCGACAAAAGGCAGGTCCTGGTCTTGCGCCGTGCCATGTATGGCGCTTGCGCCGGTTATGTTTCCGGGCTGGTATTTCTGCGTGTCAATCGGAAAATCTATAAAAGAGTCCGGGGGAGCCGTATCCCATATATAAGTAATAGACGACTCATTCACAAGAAAATTGGTTTGTTCATTGAACGCCTTGTCTTCCGCCTTGGACTGGAGTATATAATACTTGCCGCTGGTCATAGACGGCTCCAGAGCGTCATTTATATATGACCAGCTGTCGGTCCCGGCAACCACGCTAAACGAGGACGAGAGGCTTTTAAAGGCCGAACCGTCCCAATATTTGCTGGCGGTCGCGTCGTATATCTGCACATAAACCCTGGAAAGGTCGGATTTGAGATTGGGCACATAAGCGCCAGCCGGGTCAAGCGCCGTTCCGCTTATGCCCGGCAGAGAACGAAGTATTTGAAGGTTCGACGGATAACCTATATAGGCGGTGGGAATACTCGTGTCAAAAAGTATCTCGTATTGAATCATATCGGTTTCTGAGTTTTCTATGTTGCCGGCCTTATCCTTGGGCAGCAAATAAATCATATATCTTTTCCCGTCCTGCAAGGCCGGATTCACTTCGGTGGACCAGCTCACCACCGTAGCCGCCTCATATTCTGTTTCTATGTTGGAAGAGGACATTAAAACATCAAATTTTTCTCCGTTCCAATATGTTCCGTCGTTAATGTCTTTTATTCTCACATAAACATTTCCCCCCTCAGTTTTGTTCAACGAGGGTGGCGTGATGTTGTCCGGGTCAGTGGCGGTGCCGCTAATCGTCGGCATAACATTCACATAATAAGTGGAGGGATTGAGAATGGCGCCCACCGGCGTGGTATTGTCAATGACTATTCTTCTTATCGTAGGCGGGTCTTCAGCTTCATTGGAAGAGTTATATCCTATAACGGTTATGGAATACGTCGCGTTATCAATGGTAAAAGCCATATTTCCGTTTATGCCCAATGCCCATGACCCCCCGCTCTCGCTAACATAAGTGTAAGTATCGCTATTAACCCAATGCAATGAAGGTTCATACCACCAACTCGCGGGTTCTTTCAGCCTCTTTATGTGAATCTCAACGCTATCCGTCGCCCTTAAGTTTGTTCCGACGCCGCTTATAATCGAAACATTGGCCGATTTATAATTTTTTTTGTTTCCCGTCGGATTTGATATGGTTGTATCGGCTTGCGGGGTTGTCAGATAAAAGGATATATCGGGACTCGCCGCGCCGGGATAGGACTTCCTGTTTCCGGCTTTGTCTATGGCGAGAGCCTGAACTTCATAATTCCTTTTATTTATCCATGTCAGGCCGGATGTATCCCATGTCCAGTTAGCAGGCTGGCCTTTCACATTATCCGGAACGCCCGTTGTTATCCAGATTCTGTCATTTGGATAGGCTTCGCCGGGACAGGAAACGAATGACGCGCCGTCAAAACAAAAATTATCGTCAATTTCTTTCAGGGAAATATAAACCACGCCGTCAGCTTTTAATTCGCCCGGTAATGCGTCCTGAGCGGTACCCGATATCGCATTGACAAACTCAACACTTCCGCCTGGAAAAGTCGCTTTGGAAGTTGGGGGAGTCGTATCGCCGGTGAAATAATTGGTGGTATATTGGGTCTGAATATTTCCGACTATATCCACGACCCTGCTCATGGCGTAATACGTGGTTCCGTCGGCTATGGCTCCGCCAGGCAGGGGATATGTCCAGGTTCCGGAAGAAACTCCGTCAAAAGAAGCCGCGTTCCACACTCTTGAGGCGCTGTTGAAACCTTCTCCGTCCCACCACAAATCGTCGCTTAATCTCTGCAACGCGACTTCAACCGAAGTTCCGAAAGTGCTTATGCCAGCTTCATATATTCTGCCTCCGCTCCAACCGTGCAAATTCTCCACGCTGTCGTCGGCCGTTCCGTCTATGGCCACGGCTGAACCGATAAAGGCGTTGTCGGCAGGGAAAGTTATCCTGGAAGTCGGCGTTGTCATGTCGACTATGAAAGTAAAGGTGGAAAAGTACGCCCCGCCTGTATTGTTCAAAGCGTAGTCCTTGGCGAAAGAATAAAAATCGTATTGATACCCGTCTTCCAGAGCCGACTCGGAAAAATTTTTCTCCCACGGGTCTATGCCCAGGGTGCTGTAGGTGTTGTCTGAGGCACCCAGCCAGTTGAAATTTATGAAATCCCAGAAAGAGCCGTCAGAGCGTTTTAGCTTTATCCTGACTTCGCTCACCCCGCTGGGCTGAGGACTCCCGTCATAAGACGTGCCCCTGACCAGACCGGTGGAATTCGCCAATGCCCAATTACCGGGAATTGTTACGCCGGTAACCGGGTCGGAATTATCGTACGTAAAATAATAAGCGGCGGAATCATCCGCATTGAGATTATTGTCTATCTGGGTATTGCTCGGCGTCGGCCCCCAGTTTCCTGCCTTATCCACGGCCCTTACCCAGACATAAATCTTGTTGTTATTGACGGGGTCCAGGGAAGGCAAAGATATATTCCATTCCCCGTTATTATAAGTGGCGGTGGTCCAATACATATATTTACTGTAAGTATTATCCCAATCATCAAACTTGTTTAAGTATGTGCCTTTCCAAACAGCGTCAGAGTAATCGGCCTTGACAAGAACATGAACATTCCTTATTTTTCCCGCGTCAAGAGCCGTGCCGTAAAGCGGAGTCATGGATAGAGCGTTAACATAAGAATTATTGGCCGGAGTCGTGGTTACAGACACCGGCGCCTCGTTGTCGTAGTGAATTATTTTACCAACATCAGCAGGTATATCGGCAGCCGAGGGCTCCCCGGCATTCGGGCCAAATTCCTTGTTTTGAGCCAGATCCCAGGACCAGGGCACCGCTATGTAATCGGTCGTTCCCAAACCACCTATAACCCCTTGCATCGATGAAGGAAGATTATACGACCAATCCACCACATTGCCGTCTTTACCGTAAGGTGTGGTATCAATCTGAGCCTCAAACCAGGAGGGATTGACGGCGTCAAAAGCGTCCGAACCGTTCCACCAGCCGCCGTATCTGAGCTTCATTGCCACTTTAAGTGTATAGGTTCCGACTTTGGCCTCATAATTAAAAGCACTACTTATATCGTCCGACACCTGGCCATACACAGCGGTCAGTTCCGACACATACTCCTGCGAGGGTTCGGTAACCGTTGAAGTAGGCTTGTTAAGGTCAAAACTTATCTGGGCAGAAACTATAGAGGATTCATTGTCGGCTATATCCCTGGCTTTCGCCTCAAATTTATACCTGTGGTCGTTTATAAAGCTCAAGTCGGAATCATTGTAGGACCAATTGTCAACAGTTCCCTGCGCGGGCAGCCAGAAGGGACATCCGCCGAAAACGCTTCCGTCAAAACACTGGGAAGCGTCAATGTCCGTTATCTGAACCGTTACCGTGCTGACTCCGGTATTGGGAGAACTCTGAGTATTGGTTGTCGTTCCGGTTATGGGAGTGGAAACAAGCACTTGCGAATACGTTTCCCCATCCGGGTAATCAATGGAGGCATTGGGTGCGGTAATATCATACGTAAAGGTATATGTGGAATAAACAGACGAATAATTACCCGCCCGGTCAAGAGCTCTTGCTGAAACCGTGTATTGGATGTCGTCTTCAAGCATCGCGGCGTCCACGCTGTAATACCATGAAGTCGGTCCCAATTTACTCGAATTTAACCATGTGTCGGCTGACGATACCCAACCACTTCCATCCCAATACACTATCGCGGCCCCTGAACCCGTGGATATTCTTATCTCCGTCCTGTCGAATCCCGCTATGTCCGCGTTCGCGGTGCCGTCAACCTGGCTTATCGCATTCAAGGCGACAGCCGTCGGAGTGGTTATCAGGACAGAAGGAGGAGTGTCATCTATGATAAATCTTATTATATCAGCGCCTATAGAACCGGGAATTTCCCAATTGCCTTCGCCCGAACCGTCGGCAAGGCGCGTCGCGTCCATCGAACGGGCCTCAAGCAAGTATTCCCTGTCGCCGGAGGGCCAGATTATATCTTTCTGATAAATCCATGAACCCACGCCGACGGCATTTTGCCAAGCCGTCGCTTCGGTAACCGTGTATGAACTGAATTCGCTGCCCGTCCAATAATATGTGTCATTATCCAGAAGATATGAAAGTCTTATTTGAGTTTTTTCAACTCCCGCGTTATTCGCGGAATAATAAGCATCTTCAGCCGTGCCGGCAAATCTGGTATTCGGCGGTCCCGAGTTTCCTATATTTGAAGAATTATACCTTCCGCTTTGACCATCACCGTAATCAACGGGCAATGTAACCGTCGTGTCCGGCGCGGCCCTGTCAACCGCGAATGTAAAAGAAGAAATATCCACTTGCAAATTTTCCTGCATATTTCCGGCGACATCTATTGAACGCGAAAGGACCAAATATCTAACTCCCCCGGAAAAATCCGAATCAAGTTCGCCCGGAGCAAACATCCAGCTTGTCGCGTCCGGCGACAAATAGCCGTTTGAACCGTTCACATCCAACCATACGGGATTGGCGTCCGGATAATAAAAATCCGCTCCGTCATACCATAATTTTGATGTGCCCCATTCCTGTATGGCGACTTGCACCTTTTCATTTTTCCAATCATCCGAAGCCGTTCCCGAAATTGAATTCACTGTGTTCGCGGCGATAAGAGTATTGCCCGGGACCAATATTACCGCCAGAGGAGAAGACCTATCTATTGTAAAATCGACTTCCGCAGCAAAGCCCTGGTTGCCGGCTCTATCATCCAGGTAAAACTGAACGGTATAAGTCTTGTCCTTTTCCCATGCCAGGTCGTTTTGGAAATAATCGGTGCTGTATTCCGCTATGCCAGAGTTAATTTGGGCCGTCAAATCCGTATAAGGAGCGGTCAACGCCGTAAAAGTAGATTGCTGCCAGTTCCAGTACTCGGCCGCTCCAAACCTTTTAACCCTGAAATACCCGCTATTCACTTCACCCGGCAGGGTATCCGAAACAGAAGCGCTTAAAGTCGCTATGCTTACTAAATAAGACTTTGAGGGACCAGTTATATTAGCGGAAGGGTTTGTTACGTCTATTATAAAATTATTCCCTGTCCCCGGCGTTTCGCTGGTGCCGTTTGTTTCATGCAAAGCTTTGGAGGTCACATTATATTTTCTGTCCCCGTTCCAGTCGCCGGAAGCTATGGACCAGGACCAGTTGGTTCCATCAAATGAATCCACACCAACAAAGTCGAAAAATGTGCTGGTGGACACCCATGCGGAACCGTTCCAGCACAAATCATCGTCTCCGCTTCCAAGAGTCAGGTCGGGTCCAAAGTCAACGATTTTTAATTGAACAGTTGTTGCATCCGAAGCCGTGCCGTTTATAGTCGGAGCGGGACTGGCTTTCCAGTGAGGAGTTAAATCGTTGGGATTTATTATGCCGGAAGCGGGCGGAGGAGGCTTTAAAGTGAATTGTATATAGGGCCCGTCTCCCGTAGTTCCGGGTTTGGAAACCTCGTTTCCTGCCTGATCAATCGCCTTGGCGAAAATTTGATAATCGATGCCCGACAAACTTGCTATCCACGTGGGCGTGGAAGCGCCGGTGGCCTGCCATTCGTCTCCGGCCAAAATAGTTGCGTCGTAAAATAATTCCGCGTCTGAATCAAAGGCGCCGGTGGCCCGGTTCCAATATTTTGCCGTATCCACCCTGTAATAAGATAATCTCACTTTATCCAGAATGCCTGGAGCAAAATCCGAAGCGGAACCTCTAACGACTGTTAAATCCTCTTCCACTATGCTTCCATTCGCCGGATAAGTAACGGTGGAAACCGGAGCGGTGAAATCTGCCTTAATATTAGTAACCGTGGAAAAAACGACTTGCTGGTTATTTGCTTTATCCAGAGCGTACATGTCTATTTCATAGGTTTCTCCCGTCTGCCAGGGCGCGGCATTCAATTGCCACCAGGTTGCCGAAGGACTCAATGTTCCGTATGCCGGGATATCATTCCAGACTCCCGGGGCGCTTTCCAAAGTCCATGACGAATCGGATACCCGCCAATAATGCCCTGCTTTCGGACCTGTTAACTGCTTTATTCTTACGTAAACATTGCCTATTATTCCGTTTGGTTTATCGTAAGAATCGCCGGTTATGTTTCCGGTCTGGCTTATATAACCGTCGTCATAAGGGTAGGTTATGGAGGATGTGGGATTAGATACATCGTAAACAAAGCTGGCTTTCAGCCCCATTCCTTCGTCCATCGTCGCTTCATCAAATGAACGGGTATATATATGGAATATTTCCCCGTCATTATTCAGGAAAGCGTCATCCGATATCCCCTTGCTCCAATTGTCAAAAGGAGGCGATAATATGTCAAAACTGTAAATCCCCGATTGCCAGCCGGAACCGTTCCAGTACCAGCCGTCGCTCTCCCTGGTCATGTATATCCTGATTTGGTTCACTCCCGCTTTGGTACCCAAAGGATAGTCAAAACTGGTTCCCGTTATAGTCAAAGGCTTGATAGAGCCATTGTAGTGATCCCCGTCAACCGGGTAGGTCACTGTTGAGACGGGTAAATTTGTGTCATATATGAAAGTCGCCGTGCTATAAGTTAGGTCAATATTCCCTGCCGCATCTTTGGCCCGGGATCTTATTCTGTATGTTTTGCCTGTGGTCCACGTTGAAGCCAAAACGTCAAAAGTCCAGTCAGCAGAAGAAACGTACAAAGTGGAATTGGCGTCAAGCCACGGAGCATCCTCCTCGGCTCCCCCAACCCAATTTCCATCCGCATTCAAGTATTGTCCATCTTCCAATTTGTACGCGGTTATCTGGACGGAATTGACCGACATATTGTCACTTGCGGTTCCATTCAATTGTGTCAAATTATTATAAGCGGAAGCGTTGGGAATATCTATGTAGGCCCGCGGTTTCTCATTGTCATACATTATGTGTATCCCCACATCCAATGGAACTTGAGAATCATTCGGCTCCCCGCTGCTCGGACCATATTCCCTGTTTTCAGCCAGATCCCGTCCCCATGTAATCAGCCAGTATTCCACATTTTGATTCGCCGGATTGGTGAGATAATTCTGCAACGTTCCGCTTAAACTATACGTAAAAGGATTTGGCGTCGTGGTGGTCGTGTTTTCCACCTCATACCACAGGGGATTGGCAGCGTCAAAATCTCCCGTGCCTTCATTCCACCAGCCAGCGGGCGCTGTTATTCTTTTTAACGCAATCTTTACGGTGTGCGTGCCAATCTTCGCCTCATAACTCCTCGAACCGTATTTCTCGTCCATGGCCGTGCCTGAAACATGGGAAAAACCAGTTGTATAACCTGCCAGCGGATACGTGATTGTGGTGGTCGGTTCCTCAACGTCATATTTGAAAATCAAAGAAGAAACAGCAGATTCATTGCCGGCTATGTCTTTAGCTTTCGCTTCAACCTTATACCTCCTGTCATTTGTAAAACTCAAATCCGAATCGTTATATGACCAATTATCAACAGTCCCCTGCGCAGGCAGCCATAAGGGACATCCGCCGAAAACGCTTCCGTCAAAACACTGGGAAGCGTCAAGGTCCGTTATCTGAACCGTTACCGTGCTGACTCCGGTGTTGGCGGAACTCTGAGTATTGGTTGTCGTTCCGGTTATAGGCGTCGAAACCAAAATCTGAGAGTATGTCTTGCCATCTTCTGGATAACTTAGGTTAATGTTAGGAGGCGTTATATCGTAAGTGAAAGTAGTTGTGGAATACACATCTGAATAATTACCGGCGTAATCTAATGTCTTTGCCACAACTTGATACACAGTATCATCCTCAAGCATCGCCGGGTCAACGCTATAGTACCAGGACGTGGGGCCCAATTTCGTGGCCTGGAGCCATTTTTCGCTTACTGCCCATCCGCTGCCGTCCCAATACCTGGTTCCATCAACGCCAGTCGTTGATATTTTTATCTCTGTTTGTTTGTGACCGGCCAGGTCCGCGTTCGCAGTGCCGTCAACCCGAGATATTGAATTCAAGGCAGCAACAGCAGGAGTTGTTATTTTAACTGAAGGCGGAGTATCATCTACTATGAATGTTTTTGAAGGATATGGAGAGCTTTCCAAATTTCCCTCGCCGCTGCCGTCAGAAAGGCGGGAATCGTCCATGGATTTCACTTCAACAGTATACTCTCTGTCGCCGGGCGGCCATACAATGTCAGTCATATAATACCAGTCCCAGACCTGACCCGAAGAATAAGAATTTGAGGCTTCCCGCCAGGCGTTGCTCTCGGCAACTGTGCCCGAACTAAAACCTGTTCCCGTCCAATAATATGTGTCGCCTGAAAGAAGATAGGAAAGCCTTATAAAAACGCCCTGCACTTGAGGTATTCCGGCGTATGTATTTGCAGGGTTTTCAAAAGCCGTTCCCTCTATCTGAGTATTATTGCCCGTCTGGCCAATATTGGCGCTCTTATACCTGCCGCTTACGCCGTCCGAATCGTCCAACGGGCGGCTTATTTGAGACGAAGGAGGACTCTTGTCGATTTTTATTATTTCAGAGCTTATCCCAACAGAAAAGGTTTCCTGAACATTGCCTGCCACGTCCTGAGCTTTCGTAAGGATAAGATAATGGGCATCGGTGAAACTGCCGTCAAGTCCCGCTGGAGAATAGACCCAGGAAGTGGCATCCGGAGACAGAAAGCCGTTTGTGGCATCCACATTTATCCAGTTGGGATTCGCTCCTCCTATCGTAAAACCGGTTCCGCTGTACCAAAAACCTGTCTCCTCTTTTCTAACGGCTATCTGAACAATCTGATTTTTGCCATTGTCAGAAGCCGTCCCGGAAATTGAAGGCAGGGACCTCATAGTACTGGTAGATGGTATTACTATTCGCGCGGTAGGAGAAGCGACATCTATGGTAAACTGCTGGTAAGGGGAAGGATAATACTTTATCCTTCCCGCTTTGTCGGTAACCCTCACCTGAACCTCGTAGGTCTTATCATTTTCAAAAGTCGGCAGGGGGTCGTCAAAATGCCAGGCCTCATTGTTAGTGTCAAAAGTTCCGTCGTCCGGAACAACAGCTAACCAGCTTGAAGTATTAATCCAATAACTACCATCCCAATAATAAGTCTGAGACAAGGTCGAAATTGCCACTTCCACACTAACAACTTTCCCTTCCCCTGTGTCAGAAGCTGTTCCGAAAATGGAAGGCACGTTCCTTTCATATTCGGCATCCGGCTCCTCCAGAATTGCCGCGGGGTCATCGCCGTCTATGTAAAAATATTTTTGAGCATAGGGAGTCTCTTCCAGCAAAGAATTCGTATCGTTATATCCTCTTACCTCAACAACCAGTTTATTGGTTCCGGATGGCCATATTCCACTCACATTCCTGGACCAGTCTGAAGCGTCTATGCTGTCTACGCCTATAAAACCGCAGGTGGACTGACCAACCACATACGTATCGTCGGTGCAGCCCGCAAGATAGGTTGCTGTCGAAACCCAGGATGCCCCGTTCCAAACCTCATCGGGGTCCGCAGTCATGTTTATTATCCTGACCTGAACCGTAGTGGCGTCGGAAAGAGTCCCCGATATGAGAGTTAAATTCGGGTAATATGGAACTCCGGGCGGAGGATTTAACACAAAGGTCTCCGGTGTTTTGAGTCCCTTGGTAAATTCTATATAAGGAGAATCCGCCGCGGGCGAGCCGGGTTTGGCAACTTCATTACCCGCCTTATCCACCGCCCTGGCAAATATCCTGTAATTAGTCCCGTCCGAGTCCGCTATCCAGGTGGGAGTGGAAGCGCCTGTGGCTTCCCATCTGTCGTCAGGCAAAAGCGTCGCCGCGTAAAATATCTCGATGGCCGAATCCCAGGCGCCGCTGGCACTGTTCCAATAGTTTCCGTTTCCGCATTCAATGGAAACGCATTGATAAGAAACAAGAACTTTATCAATCACGCCGGGACTGAAGTCTGAAGCCGAACCTTCTATTTTGTCCAGCGCTGTATTTACAACGCTGGCATGCGCCGGATAAGTTATCGTGGATACCGGGGAAGTGAAATCCGCTTTGACATTCGAAGAAGTAGAATATAAAATCTGATAATTGGCTGCCTTGTCTTTGGCGTACGCATCTATATCATATACCTCGCCGCTCTGCCAGGGAACGGTGGCCAATTGCCACCATGTCGCTTCCGCGCTCAAAGTGCCGGAACTTATAACATCGTTCCATACCTCGGGAGCATTCTCAAGCGTCCAGGAAGAATCGGATATTCTCCAATAATGACCGGCGTTAGGACCGGAAATTTGCTTTATTCTCACATAAACATTCTCAATCTTGCCGGGATAAAAATCTGATGCCGTTCCGGTTATTTTCCCGGTCTGGGAAATATAACCGTTGACAGAGGGATATGTAACGGTGGCAGTTGGCAAGTTGATTTCGTAAATGTAGGTTCTCGTTGAAAGACTTATTTCTTCATTGGAAGCCTTGTCGAAAGTTTTTGCGACTACCTCATATTTTCTGGCGGCTTTCCAAAAATTTACCTCCTCCAGGCCGCTCTGGGGCGGGTACCATTCCCAATCTTCATAGTTGGTATTAAAAGAACCGTCTTTCGCCACCGCCGAGGGCCAATTGTTTATTCCAGGATCTGAAGATGACCAGTCTCCCAAAATACTGTCCCAGTAATAAGTGGTGCTCTCGCCCAAATCTGGATTTGGAAGACGCCTTATTTTAAGCTTTAATTGGGTTAAAACGCCCCGGATATTGTCCACTGCAGTTCCGCTTATCGTGCTAAATTTAACATTAAAATGCTGATTATCGCCCGGGAAAATAATGTCGGAATCAGGTTTTTCAGGGTCGGCCTGATATATGTCATAAGTGAAATAGACAGTGGAAACCGCAACTTCATAATTGTTGGCTTTGTCAACCGCTTTTGAAACCAGACGGTACTGCATGGTGTTTTGCCAGTTCGGGCTGCTGAACGTCCATGTCCCGGAACTAAAGCCCACATAATTGGCGTCAAACCAATGAGATGAATCCAGAAGGTCACCGGCGTCCCATAAAGAAGGATCCGAATTTCCATTGTACGTCCTATCGTTCAGAAAATCATAAATATGAATTTTTACGCTCTGAACCTGCCTTCCGTCATAAGCGCTGACATCGTCGTCCGCCGTTCCGGAGATAACAGTTAAAGAATTTTTATGGTCGCCGTCAGCCACATTGGTTATTTTCGACCTCGGCAGGGAATCGTCAAAATGGAATGTGTGAACGTTTTCCGAACCTAAATTACCCGTCCCGGCTACTTCAGTGGCGTCAACGGCATTGTCCCTGGAGCGCGTGTGAACTTTATATTCGGTATTATCCGACATCTCTCCCAAAGGCGGCATATTGGCGGTCCAAACCAGCGGATCTCCGCCAAGCAAAGTGGCAACCGGCCATGTGGAGGGTTCAACCGTAAGCCATTCAGCTCCGGTCCACCAACCCGCGGGAATAACTCTCTCAACTATCGCCTCCACTTTATACAATCCGGCCGCCAGTCCCCCGGGCCCGGGATAATCCTTGGCGGTGCCGTCTATGGAACCCAAAGACGACGAGGACAAAGCCGAATTGTCCTGGGGAGCAGTCAAATCGGAAACCGGGCCGGTGTTGTCGTATGTTACCGTTTTCTCAACCGACGAACTTAAATTGCCGGCCTCGTCATAGGCCCTGGCCCTGACGGTATAGGTTGTCCCACTGGTCAAAGCGCCTTCAAAACCCGTATAGGACCATGGGTTCACATCGGCGGCCGCCACCCATGTGGAAGGATCGTTCACAAAGGCGGAACCGTCCCAAAAGTAATTGTCGGACAGTCTTTCTATCTGGACCTCGACTTTCTCAGGGGATGAAATAGCATCGGCGGAGGTTCCGGAAATAGTCGTTAATTCATTCAGTATTACTCCGTCCGCTTTTGGCGCCGTTATGCCCTGCGTGGGCGGAGCATTATCATACGTGAAAGCATTGCCCGCTCCCGGATCCTCGCGCCCCCCATTCTTGCCGTAAGCCTTGCTTCTCACTAAATACTGGTGACCGGAAACCATCTTGGCAACGGGCGCGACATAGCTCCAGGTTTGATAAGATACATCATAATTTGCATCGAGCCATTGTTCGCTTTCAGCAGTAAAATCCGTTCCATCATACCATGTGGCCCCCAAAGTCAGGTCTTTCATGCTTATCCAGGCATCGGCGGCATCGGCTGACGCTGTGCCTTTAAGCTGATTTATACCGGAGGCGTTATAATAAGAACCAACCGGAACCGTTATACCCGAATCGGGATACGGCCCGACCGTAACGGTGCTTGCCAACGTGGAATATCCACCGCCGGGATTAATCACTTTCAAATCCCACGGGCCGGCCGTGGCTCCAAAAGCCACATTAACCTTTGCGGTAATATGCTGAGCATCTATAAAAGTCACGTTGCTCACAGTAACCAGACCGTAAAGTATATCAACCTGACAACCGTTTTGAAAATAATCGCCCGTGATATTAATCGGCTCGTCTACCGCTCCTTCTCCGACTGTTCCCGGATTTATTGAAGTTATAGCCGGCTTGGGCCCAACGCTGAAACCGTTTACAACTGTGTATTTGCCCCCGTCCGGATTTGTCACTATGACATTGCACGCACCGGTTGAAGCGTTGATGTCCACGTCTATCTTAACATCTATCTGACCCGAATCTTTATAAACTATCTGGTCAATGGTGATATCCGGGTTGGTGAACTGAACATCAGGAGTCCCGCCCACATTGCTGAAATCCGAACCATAAATGGAAATCCATTTTCCAACAACTCCCTGGTCGCCCACATTCGGATCTATTGAAGAGACATTGGGCCCCGCGTTAACGGTAAATGTAGCGTAACCCCTTCCTTCATCCGGATTTATGACCGAAATTGTTCTCGCCCCCAGCGTAGCCGCCGCGGAAATTGTTCCTATATGCACAGTAAAGGAAGAGGAATAATAAGTATACCCTGAGATGTCTATATCTGAACCAAAATCGGCTATTATGCCCGACACAAAACCGGAAACAAAATCTATGTCTATATCCTGGTTATTGGCTCCCTGGCCCCTGTTATCCGGGGATATGGAAGAAATTATGGGCGGAGGATTTACGGTAAAGGTGCTGTAGACTATATCATACCCTTCATCGCTGTTTACCAATTTCACGAATTTGCTACCCACGGCAGCATCAGTAGATATGGTTATGGTAACCTGAGCGGTGGCGCTGTTAAGCAGGGAAGCCGAAACCGGGTAAGGAGATATGTCACCGGTGGCGCCTCCCTCAAAATACACGTTCATTCCAGTGACAAAATTGTCGCCGTAAATGGTAATAACCGAATTTTTCGCGCCCGCCCCCCTGTTATCGGGAACGGCGTAGCGAAAATGCGGGCGGGCATTGACGGTAAAAGCTCCAAAGAGGGTGTCCGAACCCCCGTCCGGGTTGTAAACCGTTAAATCTCTGGCCGTGCCGGTGGGAGAAGCATCGGGGTCGATTGAAACATTAACCACAATGGTGTCGGGCGGGCTCACGTTTACGCTGTTTATGGTAATTCCTGTATTGGGGGAAAAAGCAATATCGTTGATATCCATCCCGGGCTGGAAATATCCGCCGCTTATCGTTAAATTGTAGTTGGAAGCCCATTGACCGAGATTGTCCGGAGTAATGGCGACTATATTGGGGGCATTGTTTATATAGAGCATCGGGGAAGAGCTTGTGGTGTTTCCGCCGTCGGGATTTGTCAATTTAATATACCGACCGCCGGTTTGAGCCGAGGCGTTTACTGAAACATTCATTGAAATAAGAGTCGCGGCATCTCTTGAGAAAGTGTTTATGGTTATGTCAGGGTCCTGGACAGCGCACGCGGGGTCGGTGGATATGAT
>CALEIX010000137.1 GCA_937898825.1 uncultured Elusimicrobia bacterium
TAATGATACGGCGACCACCGAGATCTACACCGTCTAATTCGTCGGCAGCGTCAGATGTGTATAAGAGACAGGAAAGGCACCATTTACGATTCAAGGTTTTTGTCGCCTTTACTATAGTTTCTTTGAAAAGGTTTTTATACCTTTTAATTCCTTTATTGGTAATGAGTTTCACCGGTCCGGAAAATGTTTTGTGCTTGCAATGTTCTGACCATGTCTGGGCTATAGTTTCTATTTCGGCGCGGGACGGCTCTCTTTTTTCGTTCTTATAATAGTCCTGGATTTGCCGCAATTCCCTCAAGTTAAGCGACCAACCCCCTTTTTGATTGAGAATGATAAGTTCTTTTGAAGAAAGTTTTGAAAATCTGGAAAACAAAAAATCGAAGTCTTTCATAATTTGGAAATCTTGCAATAATTTATGAGAGGGTTGGCAAGAGTTTCTTCTATCGCTTCAAGAATCATTTTCGGTCCTCTTGCCCCCTTTACATACAGCGCCTTTCCGCAACGTACCCCTGTCACCTTTTC
This sequence comes from uncultured Elusimicrobia bacterium, assembly GCA_937898825.1. Lineage (GTDB taxonomy): Bacteria > Elusimicrobiota > Elusimicrobia > Elusimicrobiales > UBA9959 > CALEIX01. The sequence goes on from CALEIX010000137.1 coordinate 523, forward strand.
AAACCCCATGTCTCTTAATGCCTCCAGTACGCTTTCGCCAACCACGTCGGTTACCGAAGGCTTGAACCAGATTTCTGCTTTATAGCAGTTTCTTTCTTTTGCGCCTGAGCGAAAGGTTTCGGTTACTCTGTCAGCAAGCAGGCTTTCGGCAATGTTTAACAGCTCTTTCCGCGTCAGGTCCCCCTGAATGTCGTAGAGGCGGGTTATTCGCGCATCTTTAAATTTGTAGCCCGCCTCACTGAAGTCGCTTAGAAGTTTTTTTTCTTCAAGGCGTGAATACTTCCTCTTCAGCAATATTTCTATTATCATCTTTTCATAACTTCCATAGCTTTCATGTAAAGTTCAGCGGTTTTTTCCACTATATCCGCAGGAAGAGGAGGCGGAGGAGACTTTTTGTCCCAGTCCAAAGATTTAAGCCAGTCTCTGACAAATTGCTTGTCGTAACTCCTTGGATTTTTACCTTTTTGATAAGTTGCCTTTTCCCAGAATCTTGAGGAGTCGGGAGTAAATATTTCATCTATAAGGGAAAGTTCTCCGCCGATGAGTCCGAATTCAAATTTCGTGTCCGCAAGGATAATACCCCGTTCTTCCATATATTTTGAGGCGAAGAGGTACAACTCGATACTTTTTTCTTTTATAATTTGGGCAGTTTGACAGCCTAACACATCGCACATTTTTTTGAAGGGCACGTTTTCGTCGTGTCCTTCGTCTGCTTTTGTGGTCGGAGTAAAAATCGGTTCGGGAAGTTTTTCCGCTTCCAAAAGTCCGGCGGGAAGTTTTATTCCGCAAACCCATCCTTTCCGCTTATAGATTTCCCATCCCGAACCGGAAAGATAGCCCCGTACAATACATTCAAAATTTATCCTCCTGGCTTTTTTAACGAGCATGGACCTTCCTTCAAACTCACCCGGACAATCTCCTTTGAGAACTCGCATTATTTCGCCGTAATCCGAACTTATAAAGTGGTTGTTTATTATGCTGGAAGTTTTTTTAAACCAAAAAGCCGACATTTCGGTTAACATTTTTCCTTTATTTGGTATATCTGTGGGGAGGATAAAATCAAAGGCGGAAATTCTGTCCGAGGCAACTAGTAGAAGTTTATCTTCGTTGACTTCGTAAATATCGCGCACCTTTCCTTTTTTAATCAACATCGCGGTCATCTATCCCCTCCTTTAAAAGACCTTTATATATACCCGACTCGGAGTTTTCTATCGGGATAACATTTGCCGTTTTCCGGAAAAAATCAACCGGGCCCGCCCGGCCTGTTATGGCATAGCCACAACCGTTCTGGCGCACGGCAGGCGCTATCCTGATTTTTACTCCCTCCGGAGTTCCCTGTGTTTCCAGGGCAAGTTTATAAGGTTTTGCCAGCATGTCAGGCATGTTATTTCTTTTTCCTTTTTTTCTTTTTCGCACGCTTTTTTTTCGTGGCTTTAATCAAGGGTTTTCCATCGGGGGAAAGTATGTAAACGGGGGCAGGGTTTTTCTTCTTAAATTTATATTTACTCTTCCTTTTTTTTTCCGTTCCAACCTTTTTTTTCCGGAATATGTGCGGCGTTAAAAGCTGTTTGCTCCGTATAATGTAAGGAGAACTTTTCTTTTTTCCTTTTCGTTTTTTCTTTCGTCTTCTTTTCTTCGCCTTTAAAGTTTCAGTGGAAGTAAACAGTTTATATACGCTTTTTTCGGTTTTCTTCTTTATTATATATGGAGAGAGCTTTCTGGTTTTTTTTCCTGCCGGGGAATTCAATGGCAGCAGCAGAAAGGGAAAGAGAAGCAAAATGATTAGTCTAATTCTCATTTTTTCCCGAAGGCGGAATTTTCTGCCGCTTTCACAACACCTTCTATCAGACACGCCAGAGTTACCGGGCCGACTCCACCCGGTACCGGCGTTATTGCCGAGACTTTCCGCCAGGCGCTTTCAAAATCAACGTCTCCGCACATTTTTCCGCTGTCGTCTATATTTGTTCCAACATCTATCACGACCGATTTGGTTTTCAGCATGTCGGTGCTTATCCAACGCGGCTTCCCCACGGCGCTGGCGACTATTTCAGAATTTCTCAGGATTTCGGCGATATTTTCCGTCTTTGAATGACAAAGCGTTACCGTGGCGTCCATGGCCGTTAGCATGTGTGCCAGGGGCCTGCCCACAATGGATGACCTTCCAACAACCGCAGTTTTTTTACCTTTCGGGTTTATCCCGTATTTAAGAAGAATTTTAACAACGGCAAGCGCGGTGCATGGAATAAAAAAGCCGCCGTTTAATATTTCCTCTATGCTTTTGGTCAGGAAAAGTCTTCCCGCGTTGCCAACGCTTACAGCGTCCACATCCTTTTCGGGGGAGAGAGTTTCAAAAGCCGGAAGATTTTCGCAGGCGGGAGGCAGGGGCCTTTCTACCATTATAGCGTCGACGCTTTTGTCGCGGGATAGTTTTTTTATGGTTTCAACGAAATGAACGCAGCCGTCACGTTCCTCCAACTGAACGTAATTTACATGTATGCCCAGCTTTTCGCAAACCTTGATTTTTCTCTTTATATAAATTTGGGAGGCGGAATCTTCGTAGTAATTTATTATCGCCAGTGTCGGCGCCTTGCTTGCGACGGATTTTATTTTATCTATGCGTGAAGGGAGAGAATCTAAAATTTCCTTTGAAAGGTTTTTTCCTTCTAACACCTGCGGCATAACAAGCATATGATACAAATTTCGACAAAGCAAAAAAAAGCCGCCCTGGACTTAAGGGCGGCTCTTGGAAAGCGATCTTTTCAAGATCGCTTTACCTTCTCTTTTTTGCTTTCTTAGCTTTTTTCTTTTTTGCTACTTTCTTCTTTGCCTTCTTTACTTTCTTTACTTTTTTGGTTTTTTTCATTTTTTTCTTTCCTTTTTTCGGTTTTGCCATTTTGGCTCTTGATACATCACCTTTTTTGTCGATGAAGTAAAGATATCCATCTTCTTTTTCTATCGGCTTTGTTATCATATTTTTTTTAACTTTTTTCAAAACTTTTCTTATCTTTTTATCCCTGTCTCTTATACACATCTGACGCTGCCGACGAATTAGACGGTGTAGAT
>CALEIX010000138.1 GCA_937898825.1 uncultured Elusimicrobia bacterium
TTCAAGCAGAAGACGGCATACGAGATGTAGAGAGGTCTCGTGGGCTCGGAGATGTGTATAAGAGACAGGTGGAAAGAGCTTCTTCCGCTTTTTCTTCAAAGGATAAAAAAGCCGAACATTATGTTCCTGCCATAGAAAGAGAAGGGCAAAAGGGCTCTTCATTGGACCTTTTTGTCAAGACCAATGAGGGAAAATGGCCGAAGGCCGGAGAGGAGGCGGCAGGCGCTGAAGATGAGACTGAAAACGCCGAAGAGGCGGCTGCCGAAGAGGAAAGCGAGGCTGAGGAACCCCAGCCGCAGGAAGATAACATGGCCCAGGAGATGATGGCCAAGCTTCAGGCGGGGAGCATAGGAGACTTGACGAGTTCTTTGGGAGGCGGAAGCAATAAGTTTAGCGCTCTGGGAGGGTTTGGAAATAAGTTCGGTTCGGGTCAGTTCGGGCCCAAAGTGGGCTTTTCAAATAACATTGGTTCGGGTTTTCAGAACCTGCCGGGTTTCCAGAAGAGGAAAAAGATGCTCGCTATGAAAGGCGGAAAGAGAGCCCTTGTCTCCAAAATAGGTAGCGGCAAAAAAGGCGCGTACGGTCACGGTGCCTATAATCAAGCGAAGGGCGTAAGGAAAACCCAAAAAAGTTATTACGGCACAAGCATTGATTCCTTGAAAGGGACCCAGGACAAGGCATGGGAAGGAACGACCGAAGGAGGAACGGTTTCAGGCGGAGGTTCCGGGATTAGTGACGGAGGAGGTCAGGCCGGAGTGGTGACGTCTCCTTCATTGGATAGCGGGGGAGCCGCCGGTGGCGGTAATGACTATGACAATACTACGGTTCCAGATGTTCCCACAAATCCGCCGGACGTAAGTCCGTGGGCGTCTCTGGTTTCGCAATCGATGATATTTATTATGTTATCAGCTGTGTTGTCGGCAATAGGGGGAAAATTGATAAAAATGGGATATGCTACTTCGCCAATCGGCTGGGGATTGGTAGCTGCTGGTATCGCGTTGTGTGTTGCCGCTATTGGCTTAGCTATGATAGCTTTGATGAATGGCATAAAAATAATGACTGAGCATGGACAGACTATGCTCGGTATGATTTATGTTATTGGGGCTGGTTGTGCTATAGCGGCAGCTTTTATGGCCATGGCAGCAGTTTTTAATATGGTGGCATTATTTAATCCTATGTGGATGGGAGCTATAGCCGCCATTCTGGCGATGCTGGGTTCTATGATGAATACCCCGGTCGGCGGAAACACGGACAATATCACCGGGGATGATAATCAGGCTTATATTCAGCAACATTATGGAGGCAATAACAACTTTATTCGCTATTATGGGTAAAAGGTAGTAGTGAGAGAAAAAGTTCATCCGTAGTTAGGCGGGAGGAAGTGCTATCCATGGCGGGTTTGCCGCAATGGAGGAAATATGGCGAAAAAATTTATTGAAAAGCATAAGAGAAAATCTATTTTAGTGGCTTTGCTTTTTTTATTTAAGGGAAGGGCGAAATTTTTTGTTCCTTTGCTTCTTTTTATAGGGGGAGCCACAACCTTTGTTTTTACGGGAGACAATTTTGCCAAAATGCTTGAACTGGCGCCGGTGGTTTCCTTTATAAAATCTGCGGGTCTTACTGAATGGGCGGCAAAGTTCAGTCCGTATTATTCGCGGTTTTCCTCGGAATTTTTGACTGAGAGATTTGCGAAAGCTGCAAGTTATGAAAAAGGAAAATCTTTCTGGGAAAAGTTTTTTCAGAGAATGACCTCCAGGGAGCCGAGTTCGGGTACCATGGGACTTCTCACAGGCGCCGATATCCTCAGGGAAGATATAAAGTATGGCGGAGCGGGCCATGAGGGCGGACCTGTGAAAGGCGTGGTAGGCGAAGAGGACAAAGCGAGAGGCGAAGAAGGGGGTGACGCGGTGAATTTAGCCGACCTTCTGGCCGGCGGAATAGCCGGCAGGATGGGGGCTGCGGGTCAGGGTTTATACGGTGATTTGATGGGGGAAAATTTAGCCGACCGGCATGCAAGCGGAGCATACGGAGGCGTCAACAATTATGGCCCGTATATGAACAAAAAGCTTTTCAATGTTCAGTCCGGAGCCGCCAACAGGGACGAGGGCATGTATATGGCTGCAATGAATGACGCTTCAAAAGGGGTTCCCGCGGCCGGCACTCCGTCCAGGAGCAAGAAGCGGAAAATGGGCAAGGTTTCAAGTTTCTCGTGGAAAAAATTCGGATATAAAAAGAAGAAAGCCAATATGAACGCGAGAATAAACTCGCACAAAAGGGCGATGTTTCAGGTGGCTGAAACGTTCGCTATGACCGGTTCCGCTTATACCAATTCAAACGCAGCTTATGAGTATCAGGCGGCTTATACCGGCGCGACATACGACGGAAACGACGTAAACGCCGAAGTGATTCAAACCGATGCTCAGCCTCCGGCCGTCCCGGACACGGCATTTACCGAGGACCTTGTCGGTGGAGCCGAGGAATGGCAGCAGGTGGCGGATGACTGCGCCAAGGCGAATGCTGAGCAAGGAACGAGAATGAGCGAGATAGGGGATGAGATAGACAGCATATGGACACATATGGGGAGTCCGCCTAAATGTTGCAAGCACGGCGCGGTGAGAAGATGGAACAGCAAAGTTTCACGAATGGTTAACTTATGTCATGAGTTTAATTCAAATGCCGCTGTTCTTAGCCAGAAATGCCAGGGCGCCGACCAAAAAATGGAATGCAGCACCTTTTCTTCCATGCATATAAATCCCTGCAGTAAATGGAAGTGCTGGCTCAGCATCATAGTGGCAATTGTGTTAATAGTGGCGGGTATTCTTCTGGCTGCTTTTACAGCGGGTCTTGCTGCTGCCATCGGAATAGGACTTATAATTGCCGGAGCGTCTATGCTTATAGGTTCGGTTATAGGCGGACCTATGGGACAGATATTGACTTTGGTTGGAGTAGTAATAGCCGGCTTTGTCGCCGGACCTGCGGCTATGCTGGCGGCGGGAGTGGCAAGTTATATTGCCAATCAGGCGGTGGATGTGGTTGATAGCGAAACTGAAACTCGTCTTCCGGACGAGAACGGAGAAGGAAGCGGCTTGGGTTGATAATTTATCAGGATTTTGTCTGTGCTGAAAAATTTAGCCGCCTGCCAGTGGGCGGCAGGGGTTGGCGCGAAAACGGGTGTTTTTGCGACGGCTCTTTTTTATCCTCCTTCGCAGAAGCGCAAATAACGCAAAGAATTCGCGAAGAGCGCAAAAGTTTATTTTTCTTCCCGCACGTCCGCGTTGAATGCAAAAATCTTCGTATCTCAGATGCGCAAAGGCGCAGATGCAGTTGGAGACGGATTTTGCTCTTCGCTTTTAGATCTTGCTGATTGCAACTTGTTTACCCATAGGACCTAAGCATTTCAGGGCCATATGGGACTTGTAAAAGGAGAATTTTTCAGTTAGGATATAACTGGATAGAAGAGTAAAGAAGCTCAGTAAAGATAAGTTAAGGTAATGTAATTTTACTTGTGATGGGAACAGGGAGGAATTATGGCACTCTTTAACAAGAAAGAAGGGAAGAAAGAAAAAGGTATTTCTTTTGCTCCTTCATCCTTTAAAAAAACCAATTCGTTTGCCAAAAAGACAACCACTTTTGTTGAAAGATTTAAAAAACTTTCAAAAAGAGATTTGGCTTTTGTCCTTATGGGTGTTGTGGCTTTGATAACCGCGCCGGTTGCCGAGTACTTTCTGAGCACTCCGCCCAAGGATAATCTGCTTACTCCCGGCTTTGGTTCAAGGGAAGGTTCTTTGGAAACATCTTCTTTGTATGAACCGGGAATAAATGCTCTCTCCGAAGGAATGCCCAGTGCAGTGGAAGACATAGTTACGCCTTTAAGTGGGAGGGACCCGCTATCCTTAATACTTGGAGCGAAAAAACCGGAGCCGCAGCCGATAGTTCCGCCTCCCTCTTCATACAGGGATACTTTGAAGGATGTTGCCAGAGAGTCCTTTTCTCGGGCGGCAAAATCCGCCGGCGCTCCGACTCCCATACCCAAAATGATGGGCTCGTTGAGAAGTTTGGGCTCTTTTATGGGTTCGGGGGGAACAAGAACCACGTTTCGCCTGCCTAAAGGCGATATCCTGAAAAAAGCGAAAAGCGCTTCTTCCAAAGCCGCAAAGCGTTCCATGGTAGGTCCAGTGGCGCCTGCCGGCTATAAGGGAGTTGCAAATACCCCCAATTCCGCTTCCAAAGGAGCATATGAACAGCTGAGAAGTATGGCTGGAAAAGCTGCCGGTCATTTTACCGACCAGAGCGCGGTAGGAGCAGTGGATGCCGCCGCAAAGGAATCGGCCAACGTGAGCGGAAGCGGAGGAATGGGATATGGCAAGAAAGGAGAGGGTTTCAAGAAACCTTCAAATTCAAGTTTGAGAAATTCGCATAGCTCCAGCGGGGAGACTCTGGCTCAGAGATTGGAGAGAATGAAACAGGAAGCGGCGTTTGAAAACTGGAAATTTTATCACTATGAGTTGAAAAAGCAGCTTGTGCAATCTTTAATGGACAATATCGTTAAGAAGGGGCTTATTGAGCCCTTCGGAGAAATGGTAAAAGCTACGACCATGAAGGCTCTGGGCATGGGCGGAAGCGCGCCTCCGCCGTACGCCTGCTACAGAGACGCAAATCCGAATCCGAGTCCGTCTGAATCCTGTATGCACAGGGTACCCAAATTGATAGTCAGTAAAGAAGAGGCGGAAAGTCTGGAAAGGAACGGAGCATGCCCCTGCGGCATAGGGCCGTACTATGGCGATTCTTCCGGGGGAGGAGGTTCTTCTCCCGACGGTTCTGGAGATTCCGGCGATGAGGGGGAAGGCAATACTCCGGGCATAGTGGTTGACGAGAACAGCCGGAAATATCTGAGCGAAATAGATAATTATCTGGAGACGGCCAAGAGGATTGCTAAGCAGGAAGCCTTGCCCTTATCCAACGATATTAATCCTAAGAATGTTAAGAAATACGGTGAAAAATTAAATACGGTGGTAAGCAATCTTAAAGAGGCAGAAGCGGCGTCCGCCAATTTAGTAAAAACTTATATAAATCCTTTATTTCAGCAACATGTGGATATGGTGAGCGACTGGAAAAGCGAGGGCGCCGGCATTCATCAGGAAGCGTCTTTAACGGAAACCAAAATTCAAAGAAGATATATACCAAGAGTCGAAGGGGCGGCGCCTCATCTCCTTCCAAAAGATAGGATTGAGGAGTTTACAGCTTTTGTGCAGGACTGCGCTAAGAATGATAAAGATGAAACGTTATGTGCAGAAGAAGCGGTTGAAAAATTTGGCAGTCCGGAGGCTTCGGTGCTTACCCTTGCGAATCTGAAAGTCAAGCGTTCCTTAAACTGCATAAGCTCCGCCAGAAGAGCTGGCAGGGATATTATAATAATAGCAGATAAGATAGAGTTTATCTCTCTCGATGCTCCGAAGCAGGCCAACCGGGATATGGAAATGCTGGCGCAGGCGGAACTTGATTCATTCCAGCCCAGGATAGATGCGGCGATAAAAAAGTATAAAACTGAACCTACGGAAGCAAACAAAGCGGAATTGCAAAACGTGTTAGCAGAACTGTGGAAGGCGGAAGAATCGCCAGCAGCATCAAGTAACCCCCACTCATTTATGCTTAAAGGAAGATGGCTTGCCGCGTTGGAAGGCGTTACGGTTGTAAAGCATATGCAGGATGTGACCGGCATAAAAAACGGAGAAAATTTTGATGCAAGAATTAGCGAGGATAGAAAAAAGGAAACTGAATGGTGGAAGGAAAATAATCCTTTTGACGCAAACAATATGAATGGCGAGATAAATTTGGGAGAAGAACTTTCGCTGGTCGGGTTGATGGAAAGGGGTTATAATGTTTACAAAGGAATTGAGGAATATAAGGGGCGGATTAAAGCTGCTAAAGACATACTTAAACTGGCTGAACCTCATGCTCAGGCAGCAGTGGACCTGATTTGCGGTGAAAAAGGTGTATTGAAGGACCACAGTTATTGCACCGGGGAAAGTGATACTCCAGGCGGTTCCCAGCCGCCAGATAATAACGAACCGTCGGCTGAGGACGACACGTCTCAGGACGATGAAAATCCTCCAGCTGACAATGCGCCTGCGGAAGGAAATCTCAAACAGGATATACGGGATAGATTTGCGGCTAATAAGGGTGAACTTGCAAGCGCTGGGAGGCGTTCCATAGAAGCAGGTCAGGAAGCGGGAAAATATGGCTGTATTTCGGAGGGTTGCCACCATGCACGCAAGGAGGCAAGAAGGCATCTTACGAAAATGGAGGAGATAAATCAGAAAATTATTGGATTGTTGTCTAAAAAAGATGCTACAAAAGAAGACCTTGCTAAACTTCAAGCCGAGTTTGAGAGTGCAAGAAAAGATTTTTATGGAGAGGAATCTCCGCGAGTCGATGTGCCGACATGCGTGAATAATAGGCAGGATAGAGGTTTAAATTTTGTGGAAGCCTGCGCAAATATTCCGAATCTTGCGCGGCGTCAAACAATTGTCTATAATAATACTCAGTATTTCATTACTAATATTGCCGTGGATGTGGACCAGAGAAGTATATTGGGCCCCAATGTCTTTGTGCTCACTCTTAACAATGGCAATAAATATGCGGCGAAACCTAAGGGCAAAGGATGGCAGTTAATTAAAAAATTGAATTGATGTTTTTCAAGCTTCTTAAATATTCTTTAATTGCCGCAGGCATTGCCTGCGGCAATTTTATTTCTCTCGCCGCGAAAAAACCGGCGGAAAGTTCATGGTATAAAAATATAAGCATTCCAGACAGGCGGGTACTTGTTTTTTATCCTTCGGATAAAATAGAGCAATCACGGGCCTTTACGCTTGAAAGCAGGGAGGAGTTTGAATACTGCCAAACAGGCAAAAAAGGATTAACCTGCCGGCAGCTTAGTCCCGGGGAGATGATTAAAAGGAAAATCCGCTTTCAGGTATATCCCGCCGCGGACATTTTTCCATGGGAATACAATAAGTTTGAAATTAGTTTAAAAGGCAGATATCTTTCCGCCCGGCTGCTTGAGGGTTCTCACGAATGGAGCATAACAAAAGTCATTGCCGGTGACACCGTTTTATTTCACGCCAGAGCCGTGAGAAAAATAAAAATGGATCCGGACAGAAACGGCATAAATTTTGAAACCGCAAAGTATAAAAGTGGGATTCTCAATCTTTTCTTTTCGGATAAATGGAGCCGCCATTATAAAGGAAAAACGGAAATCAGGTTTGCACTTTTTAAAAACAGGTTTTTCATTTTGAGAGACGAAAAAGTGGGGGAGTGGATTTTTGAAAGAAGCC
>CALEIX010000139.1 GCA_937898825.1 uncultured Elusimicrobia bacterium
CGAGATCTACACCGTTTAATTCGTCGGCAGCGTCAGATGTGTATAAGAGACAGCTATTACAATTACAGGGAAGAATCCAATTTTATAACCGCGATAAGATATTTGTTTGAATACCAAAAAGGCGACAATCTGCCCTTTTACGCCCAAACGCGGCTTGGAGAAAGCACGGGACTCAGAATGGCGGGGGACGGCAGATTCACTGACAGAGGCAGGATAGTTGCAAACATCGAAGAAAGAATAACCGTATTAAAAAAGCCGGTGCTTAATTTTTTCAGCGAAATAGAAATATCCCCGTTTCTCGATATGGGAACGGTTTTTTCAAAAGTTTCGGACATAGATTTTTCAAAGATGAAATACGGCCCCGGAATAGCATTCAGAATAGTAATAAGGCCGCAGGTAGTCGGAACCGCCGATTTCGCCTTCGGCAGTGAGGGAATGAACACGATAATTAAGGTGGACTATCCGTTTTAATTAATTATTTGGAGAAGGCATGCTAAATAACAGTAACCATGACATTCAATCATACCTTATAAAAGAAGACAAATGGCATTTTTCAAGGCAAAACGCCAACGAAACAATATTTGCGATAGGTAACGGTTTTGCCTCTTTACGGGGTGCATTGGAGGAAAACCCCGAAGGCTCAACTCCCGGATTGTTTATATCTGGCTTGTTCGATTCGGCATTTTCGTTGGTAAGTGAACTTGTCAAAGCCCCCGATCCATTTCACATCAGGATATCCTATGGCGGAGAAAAACTGGACATAAACCGTGCTGACATTGTTCAACATAACCGCGTTCTGGACATGCGACGGGGTATCCTCAAAAGGCATACGATATTTAGAACGAGTTTCGGAAAAAGATTCGATTATTCGTCCCTGCGTTTTTTAAGCATGAGCCTTCAAAATGTCGGAGCAATGCGCATAGAATTAACAGCTCTGGATGAAGATTGCAAGCTGGAAATATTAAGTGGGCCGGACATATATTCCGCCAATACCGGAACCTCGTTCGAAGGGGAAAAACCGCATCTTCTTCTCAAAGAAATCTCGGACGATGAAATTGCGTTGCGCCGATTCGAAACGGTAAAAAGCAAAATTAGTCTGGTTTATGGCTCCAAATTTTATGTCGGCAATAACCGGAAAAATAAATTGGAAAAACGCAGAGCCTTTAGCCTGAAGTTGAAGAAAAGGGAAAAAATCGTTTTTACTAAATTCGTTTATTTTGATACAGGCAAAGACTGCAAGGGGTTAAAAAATAGGTGCTTGTATGAACTTAATAAGGTATCAAAAAAAGGATTTGAAAAACTTCTTGACTCGCATATTCTTAAATGGGGAAAATTGTGGAAAATCGCCGATATAAACGTGCATGCTCCTGCGGAAGTTCAGCGTGCCATAAGATTTTCCATTTATCAACTTCTAATCTGTGCTCCGCATGAAAAACCCAACGGAATAGGGGCAAAAGCGCTGACGGGAGAGGGATACAGGGGACATTCATTCTGGGACACCGAAATATTCACTCTTCCCTTTTACATTCATACAAATCCCGCAGCGGCCAAACTCCTGCTTCAATATCGCTATGAACGGCTCGGACAGGCGCGAAAAATAGCACGAGAAAGCGGATATAAGGGATGCATGTTTCCGTGGGAATCGGCGGACACCGGCGAAGAAGCCACCCCGCCATGGGACCGGCAAAAAAACGGAAAAATAATCCCCATAAGGACGGGGGTTCAAGAACATCATATCACAGCCGACATCGCCTACGCAATTCATCAGTATTACATCGCCACGGGAGACGAAAGATTTATGCTCGAATTCGGCCTTGAAATGATACTCGAGTGCGCCCGCTTCTGGGCAAGCAGGGCAAAATACTCGACAAAAGAAAAACGCTGGCGAATAAACAATGTGATAGGTCCGGACGAATTTCACGAGAATGTAAACAACAACGCTTTTACAAACAAAATGGCAGCCTGGAATTTAACAACCGCCGCCGACCTCCATGCACATTTTAAAAAGCGTTTTCATCAAGAAACCCACAAAATAGAGAAAAAAATAAAATTAAAACCTGAAGAGGTAAAAAACTGGAAAACAATTGCTGAAACGCTTGCGGACCATTTTTCAAAAAACGGGATAATCGAGCAGTTCGATGGTTTTTTCAGAAAAAGATTTCACGGAAACATTAGAAAAGACAAATATCTTCTGCCTTTGGATTCATTGAAATTTGAACTTCAATATTTGAATAAAACGCAACTTATTAAGCAAGCCGACATTATGCTGATGATGTATCTTCATCCGGGTGAGTATACTTTAGAGCAGAAGGTGAAAAATTACGAGTTTTACGAAAAACGAACTCTCCACCAATCTTCATTGAGTCCCGCTATATATGCAATCGCGGCTCTTGAAGCTGGATTTGCATCGAAGGCCTTCAAACATTTTCTTGCTTCGCTTTTTCTCGACCTGAAAGATCTCAATAAAAATGTATCTCACGGAGTGCATATCGCCTGCTGCGGTGCTGTTTATCAAACGCTTCTATGCGGTTACGGGGGAGTCCGGCCGGGAACACGCACACTCTCCCTGAGTCCGCGTCCGCCGGTTCAGTGGAAACACATGAAATACTCTTTTATATGGCGAAAAAACTTGTTCAGCGTTGAGGCGGGCAGAAAAAAAATAAACATCCAGGTCCATTCCGGACGCAGGAATCCTGTTGTCGTCGAAATCTACGGGCAAAAACGAAAATTGGTTCCAGGCAGAAAATACCGGTTTCCCGTACCGGGGAATTATTTATCATATTGAATCCTGCGTTTCAATATCAAAGAGACGTGTCTGGTCTGTATTCAAAACGAAATCAGTCTTTTCGCCCGCTCTTATTCTTGCTTTTGAGGAAACTGCCGCCACAACGGAAACCCCGTTCCGCTCCAAATGTGCAAGCACCGTATTGCCCGTGGGCTCAATCATGGTTACATTCATGGAAATGGCCTGGTATTTTGCTTCTTCACCCGCTCCTTTCAGGTTACTCCTGAAATCTCCGGCGCACGAAATATGCTCAATATGTTCCGGTCTTATTCCAAGCATTACATCTTTTCCCGCATATTCTTCACGCAGTTTTTGCAAAAGCGGCAGAGTAAACCACCCACCTGCAGCATACCATCTGCCATTCTCTTTCTTCAGTCTCACTCTGATAAAATTCATGGAAGGGCTTCCGACAAATCCGGCCACAAACATATTTGAGGGATGATTATAAATATTCAGCGGGGTATCCAATTGCTGAAGCCAGCCGTCCTTCAAGACCGCCATGCGGCCTGCCATGGTCATTGCTTCCACCTGATCGTGAGTCACATAGATAATAGTAGCGTTTAGTTCCCTATGGAGCTTTTTAAGTTCCGCTCTCATTTGCACCCGCAGTTTGGCGTCCAGATTGGAAAGCGGCTCGTCCATAAGAAAAACTTTCGGCTCGCGGACAATAGCGCGCCCCAAAGCCACTCTCTGCTTCTGCCCGCCACTCATTTGAGAAGGTTTTTTCTCAAGCAGTTCCTGAATATTCAGGATGGACGCGGTTTTTCTCACTTTCCTGTCTATTTCGTCTTTCGGCACGCCTCTGAGCCTCAAAGCAAAGGCAATGTTGTCATACACATTCATATGCGGATATAGGGCATAATTTTGAAAAACCATGGCTATGTCCCTGTTTTTCGCCGGAATGTCGTTGATGCGGCTGCCGTCAAGCAAAATGTCACCATCCGTAACCTTTTCCAGTCCGGCTATAAGCCGTATTGTGGTAGATTTCCCGCAGCCCGAAGGTCCAACCAAAACAAGAAATTCCTTGTCGCGCACTACTACATTCAGCTTATGGATAATCGTTTTTGCACCGTATCTTTTGTGAATATTTATAAGTTCCACTTTCGCCATCGTTTTACCCCTTTAATCCGGAGAATGATATTCCCTCGATAAACCATCTCTGAAAAAACAAATATAAAACGGCTACGGGAAGCGTTATGAGAACGGAAGCCGCCATAAGAACCGTCCAGTTTGTGGAGTATTGCTGCTTGAACATCGCTATTCCCAAAGGCAAGGTATACATCTCGGGAACGCTCACAATGATTAGAGGCATCATAAAGCTGTTCCAACTGGCCAAAAAGGTAAATATCGCAAGGGCAGCCAGAGCCGGTGATGACAGGGGGAGTATTATCTGCCAGAATATTCTGAAATGCGAGCAACCATCCATCATGGCGGCTTCCTCCAATTCCCGGGGCAAGGACTCAAAAAACTGCTTCATCAAAAATATGCCGAAAGCGCTTGCCATAAACGGCACAATAAGCCCCCGGTAAGTGTCAACCATTCCCATTCCCTGAAGTATCTTAAACACCGGTATCATGGTTACCTGCGCCGGCACCATCATGGAGCCAAGTATAATTAAAAATATTGTTTTACTCCCGGGAAATCTGAGTCTTGCCAGGGCATAGCCCGCCATTGAATCAAAGATAAGATTCAATATCGTTACAAGAGCGGCAACAATAAAACTGTTCAGGAACCATCTTGGGAAGGGAACTTCAAAAAGAACCGTGCGATATGCCTCAAGTGTCGGATTGGCAGGAAAAAGACTATTGTTGCCAATAACATTGCCGGCCGCCTTGAAAGAAGTCGATATCGTCCAGAAGAAAGGCAGAAACATAAGCAAAGCCATGAAAATCAAAAGGGCGTAGCTTAATACCTTTATAATCTTCGACCCTCGCATTCGTTATTAACCTCTATCCGGCATCAATTTCCTCTGTAATATGGTGGCGGCAAATATCACGGCAAACAAAATAAAGGCCGCCGCACAGGCATATCCCATATCAAAATACTTAAAACCCGCAAGATAAATAAAAAAAACGGCGGTCAATGTCGAATTAACCGGCCCGCCTCCTCCACCGGAAGCCACAAATGCCTGATCAAACATCTGGAAACATCCAATCATTCCGAGAATAACAACAAAAAATATGACAGGACGCATAAGCGGAATTGTTATCCTGAAAAAAATCTGGACATGCCCGGCCCCGTCCATGGCGGCAGCCTCGTAAATCTGCGGCGGAACATTTTGAAGCGCCGCCAAAAATATCACCATCAGGGTTCCGGTCGTGGTCCATATATTAAGTGCCATGATCGCTTTCAAGGCATACTTGGGATCGCCGAGCCAGTCAGCGCCGTGCATTCCAGCCCATGAAAGCAAGGCGTTGAAAATTCCCGAAGCGTTGAATATCCAAATAAATATCATCGTAATGACAACGGAAGAACTTATGGAAGGAAAGAAAAAAGCCGCCCTGAAAAAATTGCGCGCCAAAAGATTCTGATTCAAAACCGCCGCCAACACCAGAGCGATAAAGGTCTGAATCGGCACCACCCATAAAGTATAAATCGCGGTATTATAAAGCGCTTTGTGAAATTCATCGTCATAGAGA
>CALEIX010000140.1 GCA_937898825.1 uncultured Elusimicrobia bacterium
TCAAGCAGAAGACGGCATACGAGATGTAGAGAGGTCTCGTGGGCTCGGAGATGTGTATAAGAGACAGGTGATATAGTATGTCGGATAATCGGTAAGGGAAGCGATATCAATCCAATCCGTTATCGGCGAGGCGCCCGCCGTTTGAGTGCTTACCTGATATTGAATTGAGGCAAGCCCGGAGGCATTGTCGTAGAAATCCACATCATAAGTTGTCCCGGGAGAACTTTGCCATGTATCGTCCCCTGCTTGGTTGTCGGCTATAAATGGAGCCGAAGTGTCTTTCAGAATATAAAAAGCATCGGTCAAAGAAGAGGAAAGACCCGCACCGTCAAACGCCCGCACGGAAACGTAAGATTGCCCTTCGGGCAAGAGAGACCAGTCACCAGTCACCAGTGACCAGTCATCAGTATAAGAAGAAGAACCTATGTTTGTAAAAATATCAGTCCAATCTTTTATTAAAGAACCGCTTTGGTTCGGCAAAGAATAAATAACGTATTGCGCCGTAGTCAAAAGCGAGCCGATATCGGCAAAATCAACGTCGTAGATCGCTCCGGGGTCGGAATCTCTCCAGGTATCGTCGCCCGCCTGATTATCGATTATCGACGGAGGAGCGGTATCCTTGAGAATTGTGAAAGCGTCGGTTAAAACGGCGTAGTTTGTGGCATAGTCAATCACCTTTACTGAAAGGTAATTAGTCGTCCACGACTGCAGTGAATCCCACAGGGACTGCGGCAATTGCCAATCATCGGAATATGACAAATTGTTTATGTTTTCAATCGCCGGACTCCAATCAAAAAGAAGCGTTCCCGTTTGTCCGGGGCCAGTGGTGGCCTTCAATTCAAACCTGCTTAAAAGAGAACCGCCCAAATCGTCAAAATTGACATCATATGAAGTAGTATTGGCGGTCAAATAATAAGTGGCATCCGACTGAAGGTCATTTATCGTAGGCGTGGTCAAGTCTATTCTAAACCATATTGTGGAAGTGTATTGCGAATAATTTCCAGCATTGTCCCGCGCGCGAACTCTTAAGTAATACAAGTTTTCCGCAAAAGTGTTCGAGGAGGTGGAAACCACCGGACTTGAAGAATATGTTATGGTCGTAAAATCGGTGGTGGTGGCAACCTCTAAATCGTAATTGGAAATTCCCGACGCAAAGCCGTTTGAATCAGCCCAATCAAAAATTATATTTGGATAATTCAAGTTGACAGACTGCGGGGACAAAGAAGGGGGTATCTCCGGAGGGCTGGTGTCTTTCTTCACATAAAACACCTCATAACGGGCGCTTATGTTAGGCAAGGTGTCATACACTCTTACGGAAATATAATTTATTCCCTCCCTTAAATTACCAAAGAAATCGGAAGGCAACTGCCAGTCATCCGTGTAATAATCGGTGTTCAAATCCGCCTGAACCGTTGTCCAGTCGGCAATCAAATCGCCCAATTGCCCGGTTTCAGACCATGCCTGCGCCTCAAACCAATCCAGGGCATAATCGGAATTGGACGAGAAGTCTACGTCGTACACGCCTGTGTTGGAATTCCGCCAGGTATCGTCGCCCGCCTGTTTGTCAAGTACTTCGGGCGCCGTGGACGTGGACCTGAATATGCGAAATGCGTCAACCGCGGTATAAGAAGAGCCCGCATTGTCGTAAACTCTCACCGAAACATAATTAGTAGACGGGTTTTTCAAAAGCGCAGAAAAATCCACCCGCCAATTATTTATGTAATACGTGGCTCCTACATTAAGCGCTATATTGGTCCAATCCTTAACCAAAGTTCCGCCCTGACCGGGCTCGGAATATATGGCATAAAGGGGATTATTTATTTTCGAATAACCTGTGTCATGAAAATCTACATCAAAAACATCGCCAGGGTCAAAATCGTAAGGTCCGTAATAAGGACCGTCGCCGTCAGAATTGGCGTTTGAAAGGGTTAAATCCACCGAAGGCGGCTGGGTGTCCTTTTGAACGAAAAAGACATCGCTTATCTGGGAAAGGTTTCCGGCAATGTCGTAAACACGCACCGAAACATAAGAAGTGGCATCAGGCAATAAATTCCATACGCTTTCGGGAAAACCCCAATCATTCAGATAGGAATCCTGATTAAGGTTTGAAAAGATATCAGTCCAATCCTGAATCAAAGTTCCCGTCCGCCCGGCGCCGGTCATTATTTTGTACTGGGCGGTGGCAAGTTTCGAAGTCAAATCCTGAAAATCCACGTCGTACAAAGTGCCGGATGAATTTCTCCAGGTATAGTCGCCGCTTTGATTGTCGGTGATGGTGGGGGATACATTGTCCTTTTTAACATAAAAAACGTCCGCAACGGAAGCGGTGGAACCAAGTGAATCATATACGCTTACGGAAACATAATTGGTTCCCTGAGCCAGAAGCGAAAAATCCACGCCCCAGTCATCCGTAAAAGAGGCGCCGGAAACTCCTGATATGGCGGTGGGAACGATTTTTTGCTCGCCCGTCTTTCCCGGACCTGTCCACGCCTCGTACTCAGCTCCCAGCAGACCAACTCCCGTATCTTCGAAATCCACATCATAAACGGTTCCGCCAAACCTTTTCCACGTATCGTCCCCGGCCTGGTTGTCGATGACATTCGGGGCAGAAGTGTCTTTCAGAACAAAGAAAGCGTCCGTCAAATCCGAACTCTTGCCCGCATTGTCATAAACCCTTAATGAAACATAGTTGGTTCCGTCATTCATCAAATTCCATATCGCCCCGGAAATAGGCCAGTCGTCGGTGTATGAAGATGAATTTAGGCCCGTTAAATTGTCAACCCAGTCAGTTATTAGAATTCCCGTCTGGTTCAGGCCCGTTGTTATCCTGACCTGAACCCTGTCCAGCAAACTTCCGCCTTCGTCGGAAAAGTCCACATTGTAAAGGGTGCCGGAAGAGACGCGCCATTCAGCGTCGCCTGCTTGATTATCCGTTATGGACGGCGCGACAGTGTCCTTTTTCACATAAAAAACATCTGTGTAATTCTGGGTATTGCCGGCACCGTCGTAAGTCCTGACCGAAACATAATTAGGTCCCCCCTGAAGGGAATCCCACAATGTTTCGTTCAAGGACCAGTCTGTCAGGTAAGAGGCGGAATTTATGTTTGAAACCAGAGGCGTCCAGTCAGATATCAGAATTCCGGTTTGATTTGGGCCCGTGGTTATCTTAACTTCGAATCTGTCAAGCAAAGACCCGCCTGAATCCGCAAAATCCACGTCGTAAACCGTCCCGGAGGAAGAACGCCAGGTGTCGTCCCCGAACTGATTGTCGGTTATGGAAGGAAGCGTTATATCTTTATTAACGTAAAACACATCGCTGGCGGTCGTGGTACTGCCGGCTATGTCCCAAACTCTTACGGAAATGTAATTCGTTGTTTGCCCCTCCGCCAGAGAAGTAAAATCCAGGGACCAATCGTCCGTATAAGAGGAAGCGTTTAACGGCGGCTGGACAATCGGAGTCCAGTCCTTTCTCAAAGTTCCGTCCATATTGGGTTCTGAATACACGGCGTATTCAATTCCTTCTATTAGCGAACCCCCTGTATCGGCAAAATCAATATCGTACAGGGTCCCGGCTGAATTTCTCCATACATCGTCTCCTGTCACATTATCCGCCGCGCTCGGAGGCGTGGTGTCTTTTTTAATATAAAAAACATCGTCCAGAGAAGAGGTTGTTCCCGCAATGTCCCAGGCTCTTACAGAAACATAATTCGCGCCTTCGGCGAGAGCCGTCCATGTTGAATCAGAAACTCCCCATAAATCTGAAAAACTTAAAATATTGGCCGGTCCTGAGGAAAGAACTGTCCACGGAATAATATTGCTTCCCGTTTTGCCGGCTCCTGTCCAAACAGAATATTCAATCGTATCTATCAAGGAGCCGCCTATATCCTGAAAATCCACGTCGTAAACCGCCCCGGGATTGGCGGAATGCCAAATATCGTCACCGCCCTGATTGTCGATTATAGAAACGGGCACTGTGTCTTTGAGAACATAAAAAACATCGTTTTGCTCGGAGTAATTTCCGACATTGTCGTAGCATCTCACGGAAATATAGGCGGTAACTCCAGATTGAATTGAATCAAAGACAAAAGACGGCAGTTGCCAGTTCAAGTTGTAACTCTGGGAATTTATGCCGCTTTGAACGTCATACCAATCAACTATGACGCTCCCGCTTTGTCCGGGACCTGTCGCCGCTTTAACCTGAAACTTGCTCAAAAGCGCCCCGCCCAAATCCTCAAAATCCACATCATATATTCCGGAATTGGAATTTCTCCACGTCTCGTCCCCCGCTTGATTATCGGTTATGGTCGGAGAGGTAAGGTCTATTGTAAAACTTCTGGTGGAAGAATAAGAGGAATAATTTCCTGCATTGTCTTTGACCTTTACACGCCAATAATACGTGCCCTCGGCCAGCAAATCAAAGGAGGCGCCCGAAACCTCCGGCGAGCTGGAATAGTTAACTACCAAAAAGTTCACGTCAGTGGATATTTCTTCCTCGTAATTTGAAACGCCGGAGAAGGAATCGTTTGAATCAGTCCAATCAAAATTCCACGATTGGCTGTTTGTTTTCAAGCCGTCGGTCGGAGACAAAAGCGAAACAGCGTCGGGCGGACTGGTGTCTTTGAGAATGAAAAAGGCATCGGACAAAGTTGTGGTATTTCCGGCCACGTCGTATATTTCAATCGAAATGTAATTTGTGGTATCCCCCGCCAGAGAAGCGAAGTTCACAGACCAATTATCGATGAAACTTTCTCCTGTAACCGATGGAATGTTCGTCAAATTCATCCTCTGCTCGCCCGTTTTTCCCACTCCGGTCCAGGCTTCATACCTGGCGCCGGCAAGATTGGAAGCATAATCCTGAAAATCAACATCGTATATGGCGCCGGGGTCGGAATTTCGCCATGTCAAGTCGCCCCCCGCCTCGTTGTTGGTATATGAGGGCGGCGTGGTGTCTTTCAAAACCTTGAAAGCGTCTGTTACGGTGGTTGTATTTCCTGCAATGTCGTATATTTCAATTGAAATGTAATTTGTGGCGTCTCCGGCCAAAGAGGCAAAATCCACAGACCAATCATTAATGAAACTCTCTCCTGTAACCGATGGAATGTTCGTCAAATTCATCTTCTGCTCGCCCGTTTTTCCGGCCCCGGTCCAGGCTTCATACCTGGCGCCGGCAAGATTGGAAACATAATCCTGAAAATCAACATCGTATATGGCGCCGGGGTCGGAATTTCGCCATGTCAAGTCGCCCCCCGCCTCGTTG
>CALEIX010000141.1 GCA_937898825.1 uncultured Elusimicrobia bacterium
TATGCTCGCTCACCCGAGCCTTGAACTTGCCTCAAATCTGGCTTTCCAAACCATTAACTATTTATTTGACAGAGCACAAATACCATTATATTCTACAATTTGGCAAGTTCCGGGACAAATTATAATGTGACCAATAGCGACCATGAAAGAAGAAATTGAAAGTCAATAGCTGTTTCAGATAAAACCCGCCGTGGGATTTTGCCAAATATGAAAATTAACAGCAAACCTAAATAATAAGCGAGCGAATACGAAACCCTTCTGATGATTTCCTTGTTGTAACCTATTTGCATAAGTGATACAAACAGGGTTTCTATGAAAATGAATGTGAGAAAAATTATTATGTATGTGGGCCTTGGGCCGGCGGCTTTATAAAAGTTTTCTTTTCCTATCATCATATCATTGTGCACGTTGCTTATTCCCATCAGGGTAGAGCGTATGAAAACTATCAGGATCGCGAACAAAATAGCTAAATGGGTACTTTTGTAACTTAAAGCGTTGTTTGAAATCGCGGGAATGCCGGCACATACAAACGCCCAGCCCAAAGATGTTACGATATCTTTTGAAGCCGGGAAGTTGAGGAATTTGCTGAATTTTAACGCCTTGTACGGGTAGAAAGTTCCAGCCAGCCAGAAAGCGGCCGTAAGAAGAAAGGCATAGAAGCTAAAGGACAGTGAAATCAGTATTGAGACAGTCCCGGCTACTACGGCTGCAAGTTTCGCGGTTTTCTTGTGTTTGGCAAAAAGCATTGTTTGAACTTCGTCCGGAATGTTAGCGCCCTTTTCCTCTATTCTGTTGAAAAGATGAAGACTTCCGACAAAAAGCCCTGAGAGTAAGACGAATTTCAAATCAACCAAAAAATTTTGAAATTTCATGCATATATATGTCAGACACATTGCGGATATGGCAGTAAAGAGGCTGGATGTAATTATAACATTCCATATATAGGCGAGTTTCTGCGTGAAAAAACTTTCGCTTTTTCGCGTCAGTTTCCGGGTTTTTTTGACAATTTTTTCTATCATCCAGTTTGGGGTGGATGCGCCGGCAGTTATGAATATTTTTTTGGCTCCGTTTAGTGCGGTCTCGTTTATTTCTTCGTCCGTTTCCGCCAAAAGCACTTTCGGGGAGAGACGGGCACATATTTGATAAAGCCTCTGTGTGTTGGCACTGTGTTTCCCGCCGACCACTATAACCAGATCCGAGTCTCTGGCAAATTTTATTGTTTCCCTTTGCCTGTCTTTTGTTGGCTGACAGATGGTATCTGAGATTACAGCCTCTTTAGATTTTTGCCTTATTATCTCGGCGGTTTGTTTGAATATATCCTCCTCCTGGGTGGTTTGCGCCACAATATTGACTTTGTCAAGAGAAGGAAGTTTTTCAGCTTCCGCCGGGCCCGAAACCACGAAGCAATTTTTTTGGGCCCATCCTATAAGTCCGACTACCTCGGCGTGGTTTTTATCTCCGACTATTATCGTGGTGTAGCCTTTTTTTGTCCAGTGATTTATGTTGGAATGCACTTTTTTCACAAGGGGGCAGGTTGAATCTATAATCTCAAAATTTTTTTGGCGCATTTCTTTTTCCGTCTCCGGCGAAACCCCATGGGCGCGAATAACGAGAATAGCGTTTTTTTCTTCAATTTCTTCCAGACGGTTTATGGAAATTATGTTTTTGGCAAGCAACGTTTTTATGACTTGACGATTATGTATAAGCGGACCTAAGGTGTATATTTTCTTTTTTCTTTTTTCGCTCAGCTCAAGAACTAAATCTATCGCTCTTTTGACTCCCGGGCAGAAGCCGGCGCATTTGGCTACAAT
>CALEIX010000142.1 GCA_937898825.1 uncultured Elusimicrobia bacterium
TAATTCGTCGGCAGCGTCAGATGTGTATAAGAGAAAGGAAAAATATCAAAACCAGAAAGTTTGGGCACTTTTTCAGCCTCATCAATACCAGAGAACATACCTTCTATTTAAGGATTTTGTTAAAGCTTTTGATTTAGCCGATGAGATAATAATTGCCGAAATTTTTGAGGTGGCTGGCAGAGAGGAAAAAGAAATTGCAAAAAAAGTTTCTGGTGAAAAATTAGCCGAAGCTATCAAAAAACGTCTCTCTGAAAAAAACAAAAATGTTCATTTTATCGCCGACTTTCAAAAAATCCCACAATTTCTAAGAGGAAAAACAAAATCCGGCGATGTTATCCTAATTATGGGAGCTGGGGACATTTACAAGCTTTTTGCTTCTCTATAGAAAACCCCGCAGGATCTTGCTGACTGACTCGCCCAGCGTTCGCTGGGCGGGGTAAATCCCTTGCCTCAATCATTTTCCGCCTGTCGGCGGAAAGTTGAAAACGAGTTCGTATCGTTAAACTTGGCTCCGGAGGCTGGACGCTGTTAGAGCCTATTTGATTGAAATAATACTACTTTTCTTCAAATTTTACTTCTTCTGGGAAAAGTAATTGAAATGGGTAACCTACATAATTTCTGCTTATTTTTCCGCAACCAACGCTTTTAAGAAAATTAATCATTTCTTCTGTAATCTTTTTAGGGTTTGCTTTTTCATCTTTGCCAATGTATTCAATTTCTACAAAATCTCCCAATCCTTCTACTGAGTCTACGGCAACTTCGTAATCTTTGTATATCCAGGTTTTTCTTATTTTATCTACCTTAACAACAGATTTAAAATTAAGAACATCTAATATCTTTTTAAGTTGATCTAAATCTTCTATTTTAGTTTCGTATTCATCGCAATAATGGCTTTTACCGCTTTCGCCATAATGCCAATTTTTGTAATTTATTGAGTGTTTGCCACCCGAATCTCTTAACCTTAACCATTCTTTTACTGGACGGACCTCAATAAAATTACGATGAGCTGGAGAAAAATACTCATCTATCTGGTGGCTTTCTTTTTTAAATTCAGCGTTCTTTTCTAGGAAATCTATTAAAGATTTGTTATTCTCGATATTGACTTGAACTTCAATTTCAACATTTTTCATATTTTAATTCTACCAGAAAACCGCCTTCTTGAGAAGGCGGCCGAGCTCAGCTCCGGGGGCCGGATTCGAACCGGCAACCTAGTGCTTAACAGGCACCCGCGCTACCATTGCGCCACCCCGGAACACTCAAACACCCGACAACAACCTTTTAATCGCCTTCCTGCCAGCCGCAGACTTATAATACTGCTCACGCGCCCTTGCTTCAACACGTGTCGGAAACTCTTCTACACACAACAATCTCCATGGCTTATATCTCTTGGAAAACCCTGTCCGGCCGGAATTATGCTCTGACAATCTTCTCTGCACATTACTAGTAATCCCGACATACGTTTTCGGGTATTTTATACTCTTTAGAACGTACAGATACATAAAATGAACGCGCTACCCGCCTCGCGTCGGCGAGCTTTGCGAGTCGAGGCGGGCCATTGCGCCACCCCGGAATGCACATATAAGTTTACATACACACAAAACTGCAATCAAGACAAAAGCCCCGCCGCGGCGGGGCTGAGTTCCGCATAACCCGTTTAGCGGGCGTACTCCGGAAGAACATCAACTATTTTCCTGCCTGTTCCCGGACCTATTTCGGTCGGCTCCTTCTCTCCTTTCCTGAAGAAAAGAAGCTTGCCTCCCCTGACTTCTACACGTCCAAGGTAGGCGCCTCCATAGTAGTCATAAACAATGAGCGCGGCAAAAATCCCATCTTTTCCAACCTGAATTGCCACAATATCGGGAACTCTATTCTCGTTTATGTCCATCGCTCCGACATACAGCAAGTCAAACATCTCAACAATCTTGGCAGCACATCTTTCTTCCGCAGACGCGGGTTCGGCCGACGCTCCTACAACGGCGAATATGATTCCCAAAACTACCACGAAAACGAAAAACAAAATGAGCACCACAAGGAGTCGTTCCTTTCCCATCACATTACCCTCCAAACGGGGGTGGCTATGCCCTTTTGGCAAGCGCCCCCATCCGCTCGCCAGGACACCGAATCTTGCAACACCGTCACGGCTCCAAAAGAAGCGCAGCGGTTATCTCCGCCAAGTTTCTGTTGAGATAAGCATAAGATGTTACCAACCCGGCTATCACTCTCGCGTCAAACTCGCTGTCAGATGCAATCTCCCTGATTACATCCTTTGGATACTTCCGCTCTCTCATTACTTTCATCTGCCCGTACAAAGCGGCGTCCTCAAGCGCAACGAACCTCTTAAAAAGCCAATCTCCTCCTCTATATCCGCGGTAAAATTTTCTAAATCCCAAGCTTTGCAGGCGCCGCCTGACCTCGCGCGCCGCGACCGCAACTACTTTTACTTCATCATTAATTGGTTTGACATTCCACCCATAGCGGTCGCTAAAGAGTAGCGCATAGTCGCGAAATCTCTTAAGGCAAAATCTTTCCCTGATGCCTTGAGGGTATATTTCATATGCGGCATCTCCACACTCGCGCTCATAAGACGCAAGGAAATGATACGGACGCAGTTTGCTTATAAGCGGCGGTTTCTTGTTCATAACAAAGCTGAACGGAGTGCCAATCTCATCACCGATGACAAGCTCGTCAAGGCAAATAATAGAGCCAAGAATCGCGAACGATATCCCCAAATCATGCTCAGCTACACCATACTTTCTTATGG
Organism: uncultured Elusimicrobia bacterium; assembly: GCA_937898825.1. Classification (GTDB taxonomy): domain Bacteria; phylum Elusimicrobiota; class Elusimicrobia; order Elusimicrobiales; family UBA9959; genus CALEIX01. The sequence continues at coordinate 2,762 of CALEIX010000142.1, forward strand.
CCATTTCAATGTGCGGCCCTATAGCGCTGAGGCCGCTCATTATTATCGTTTCACACACATTCATCCGTTTCTCTCCTTATGTTAATATAGATTCCTGCCTACGCAGGAATGACAGTACTGCAGCCCATAAAACCACAGCTGGTTGCAAAAGTCAACATTCCTCCCCCCTCGCGTCGGCGAGCTTTGCGAGTCGAGGCTGGCCCGCCTCGCGTCGGCGAGCCTTGCGAGTCGAGGCGGGCCCGCCTCGCTGCGACGCGGCGCTTATTCTTTCAGAGCCACAACCAAATCGGCGACATTGCTCCCAAGCCTGTCTCTTATACACAT
>CALEIX010000143.1 GCA_937898825.1 uncultured Elusimicrobia bacterium
CTACACCGTCTAATTCGTCGGCAGCGTCAGATGTGTATAAGAGACAGGGTATATAAACGCGGTTCTGGCAGCCAAGATTGAACCGGAGACTGCCTTCAAATCAGCTCAAAAAGAAATAAACGATATGGAAGAAAGGTATCAATGATAAAAGCTGGAAAGGAAAGAACGCCCTATTTATTTATTTCCCCGCTGATTCTTTTTGTGGTTTTGCTTATACTTGTGCCCATAGTCGGGAGTATAATTACTGGTTTTTATCGGGATGTGACTTTTCTGCGTCTTAAATTCATTTTCCTTGACAACTACGCTCAACTAATGAAAGACGAAGGTTTTTGGCGGTCGATGAAATTTACATTGCTTTTCATAGCCGTTGCTGTTCCCCTTGAAATGATTATTGGCACGGCTTTTGCCATAGTTCTGGACATGAAACTGCCCGTGAGAGGGTTTTTGAGGACCTGCGTTCTGATACCCTGGGTAATACCTTCGGCCATATCGGCTAAGATATGGCAGCTCATATACGATTACAGTTACGGTTTCGCCAATTTTTTGATAACAGCTTTTCATCTCGGGCGGCCTGTGAACTGGATAGGGACAGATATCGGAGCCTTTTTCGCCATTGTCATAGCGGACGTTTGGAAAACCGCTTCTTTCGTCGCCCTTTTGGTTTTGGCCGGCCTGCAGGCTGTTCCTTCCGATTTGCGCCTCCAGGCAAAGGTGGACAGGGCAAATTTTGTTCAAACTTTCTTTTATATCACTCTCCCCCTTCTCAAACCGGTTTTGCTGGTGACTCTTCTTTTCCGAACCATAGATTCATTGCGCATTTTTGACGTTATCTATGTTTTGACAGGCGGGGGGCCGGGCGGCGCCACAACTTCAGTTTCTCTCTATGCCTACAAATATTTTCTCGGCGGGGATTTCGGTTACGGGAGTGCAGTTTCTGTTCTTCTCTTCGTCGTGGCTTTTGTAATGTCTTACTTTTACGTGAAAATGAGCCGATTCCAGGGAGAAAGCGGCCTATGAGTGAAGAAAGGGCAAAAAGTATTTTAACGGGTTTGACTGTGACCTTTATGGTTTTATTTTCATTAATCCCGTTCATTTATATGGTTCTGGTAAGTTTCAACGTCAATCCGGATTTTTTGGACAGGGGCTGGCTTTTTACCTTTGCGCATTACAAGGATGTTCTCACCGAAGAGTCTCTGCACTTTATAGATTATCTGAAAAACAGCATCGTAGTTTCGGCAGTTTCCGCCGTGTTCACCGTTTTTATTGCTTCGCTTTGTGCCTACGCTCTCACGCGCCTTGAGATGAAAGGGAAGGCGTTTATTCTTTTCCTGGTCCTTGCGGTTTCCATGTTCCCGCAGGTAAGCATGATAGCCTATCTTTTCAAAATCATGGTTTCCCTCGGTCTTATAAACACCTATCCCGCCTTGATAATGCCTTACATAGCATGGACGCTACCTTTGTCCTTATGGATTCTGGTAAGTTATTTCGCGCAAATACCGAAGGAGCTCGACAAGGCCGCCATTGTGGACGGCTGCAATGAATTCCAGACGCTTTTCAAGGTGGTTTTCCCCGTAGCTTTGCCCGGGGTTTTTTCCACGACTCTTCTCGCTTTTATCTTCGCTTTTAACGAATTTATCTTCGCTTTGATTTTAACCACGGATTATCATTCCAGAACCATACCTGTTGGAATAGCCATGTTTGAGGGGTTGCACGGTCAGGTGCCGTGGGGACAAATTATGGCTGCTTCAGCCATAACCATGCTTCCGATTCTTGCAATGACTCTTATTTTCCAGAAACATATAATTGGCGGTCTCACGAAAGGAGCCGTCAAGGGATAGGCGGAAATTATGAAGATAAAGCTTGAGAATATTCAGAAGGAATACAGAACGATAAAAAGGAACGTTCTTGTTCTTAAGGATATAAATTTTGAAATGAACGAAGGGGAATTTTTCGTTCTGCTTGGACCCTCGGGCTGCGGGAAATCCACGCTTCTCAATATCATAGCGGGTCTTGAGAACCCCACCGGCGGAAGACTTTTTTTTGGCGACAAACTTGTGGCTAGCGAAAACAAAAGGGAATGCCTGACTCCCAGGGAAAGAAATGTGGCCATGGTTTTTCAGAATTACGCGCTTTACCCGCATATGACTGTTTATGAGAATATTGCCTTCCCTCTTCGCATAGCAAAAACTGATGAAAATCTCATGGACGAGCAGGTCAGAAAAAGCGCTGAGATATTGAATATAACCAGGCATATAAATTCGAAACCGTCGGAACTTTCGGGCGGAGAAAGGCAAAGAGTAGCCATAGCCAGAGCCATAGTCAGGAAGCCTGCCGTTCTGCTTTTTGACGAGCCGCTTTCAAATCTGGACGCGCAGCTTAGAACTGCGACCAGAATAGAGCTTAAAAAACTGCAGAGGGAACTTGGAATAACGACAGTTTATGTCACTCACGACCAGATAGAGGCGATGACTCTGGGTGACAGGGTAGCCGTTCTTAAAGATGGTTACGCTCAGCAAATTGACACGGCAATAAATTTGTATGAAAAACCCGCCAATAAATTCGTGGCTCATTTTATCGGTTTTCCCCCCATGAATCTTTTTAGAGGCAGGGTCGAAAAAGAAGGTAACGCTTTTTGCGTTCCGCTGAAGGAAGAAAAAATTTTTGTTGATGATTTTACTCTTCAGACGGGCAAGGAATATTGGATAGGGATAAGACCTTCCGACATGGAGCTGACCCAGGGTGAAAAAGGTCTGAGCGGATGTATAGACACCTTTGAACTTTTGGGAAAGGATGCCCTGCTTTATGTTTCCTCCAACGGCATGGAATTTTCCGTGCTTGTGCCCAAGCAGGATTTCAAGGCGGGACAGAAAATAAAATTCAAGCCAAAATCGGACAAAATTCATTTTTTTGAAAACTAATGCTCTGTCAAATAAATAGTTAATGGTTTGGAAAGCCAGATTTGAGGCAAGTTCAAGGCTCGGGCGAGCGAGCATACCCGAAGGGGGCTGCATGCGAAGAGCAACGAAGAAATTGACCAAATATGGCTTTCCCCATAGGGGCAGGTTACTTGAGGCTCTCTGGCACAAATACTTTGCTGTTTGGAGGTTTAAGATTGAGGCAAATTCGAGGAACGATGAGAGAGCAATATTTTACATATT
>CALEIX010000144.1 GCA_937898825.1 uncultured Elusimicrobia bacterium
AACAAAGTATTCACTCTGCGCTTCGCTTGCCCTTCGGGAAATCGCCTCTTCCGCGACTTCGTGAATACAAGACGTTAACAAATTGTAGTGCTCTGGCACAAATAATTTACTATTTGGCTGAACTGATTCCGCAACAATGCAGTTATAAACCAAACCCGCATTGAACTTTGCGGAACTTCCCGCAACAATGCGGGTTTGGAACAGGTTAGAGCAAATCTGCAGTTGCCGCCAGTTTACCATAATGCCCCTTTTTATATATGCTAAAATAATTAGGAATTGCCCGATTTGAAATATTATGAAAAAAAATCCAGCGGAAATTGAAATTCCGAATTTCAAAGATATAGACGCCCGGCAACAGAAGAGGTGGGAACAAGAAAAACTTTTTAAAACTCCCGGGAAACCTATGGGAAAGAAATTTTATTGCCTGGACATGTTCCCTTATCCCTCCGGTGAGGGTTTGCACGTCGGCCATCCGGAAGGATATACTGCTTCTGACATTATAGCAAGGTATAAGAGAATGTGCGGTTTTCAGGTGCTTCATCCCATAGGTTGGGACGCCTTTGGTTTGCCGGCAGAAAATTATGCCATAAATAGCGGTGTCCACCCGGAAGAAACCACCCGGAGGAATATAGCGACTTTTAAAAGGCAAATTAAATCTCTCGGTTTTTCATATGACTTCGATAGAGAAATCAGTACCACAGACCCCAACTATTACAAATGGACGCAGTGGATATTCTTGAAACTTTTCAAAAGAGGTCTGGCCTACGAAAGCACTGTACCAATAAACTGGTGTCCTTCGTGCAAAACGGGCCTTGCAAACGAAGAGGTATTCCAGGGAAAATGTGAAAGATGCCAGACAACAATAGAAAAGAAAAACCTGCGTCAATGGATGCTTAAAATCACAGCCTACGCGGAAAGACTCCTTAGTGATCTAAAGGAAGTAGACTGGCCTGCTTCAACTATTCTTATGCAGAAAAACTGGATAGGTCGCTCTGAAGGCGCTGAAATACATTTCCCTGTAAATGGCCATGTATTAAATGTTTTCACCACCCGTCCTGATACTATATATGGTGCAACCTATATGGTTATTTCTCCAGAGCATCCCCTGGCTATGACAATAACGGCGCCGGACAAAAGAAAGGAAGTAACCGAATATATAAAAGAAAGCCAGAAAAGAAGCGACCTTGAAAGAACACAACTTGCCAGGGAAAAAACCGGAATCTTCATTGGTTCATACGCGCTTAACCCGGTGAATAATGAAAGAATTCCGGTATGGATGGCCGATTACGTATTAATGAGTTATGGAACCGGCGCAATAATGGCTGTTCCTGCTCATGACGAAAGAGATTGGGAATTTGCGAAAAAATTTAATCTCCCTATAAAACAGGTGGTCAAACCAGAAAAAGGTTTTAACGAAAACTCGGCTTTCTGTGGAGAAGGAATTTCCATAAACTCCCCACTTATCAACAACTTGCGAACCCCGGAAGCCAAAAAGAAAATTATAGAATTTCTTTCCTCAAAAGGATGTGGAAAGGCAAAAGTGAATTATAAATTGAGGGACTGGGTTTTTTCCCGCCAGAGATACTGGGGAGAGCCAATCCCCATAATCCATTGCCCGAAATGTGGCGCCGTTCCCGTTCCGGAAAAAGAACTTCCTCTTATCCTGCCTGAACTTAAGAAATACGAACCAAGCGGCACAGGAGAATCTCCCTTAGCCAATGCCGTTGAGTGGCTTCAAACAAAGTGCCCACACTGCCAAACCCCATCAAAAAGGGAAACAAACACCATGCCTCAATGGGCCGGCTCCTGCTGGTACTATCTAAGGTTTATAGACCCGAAAAATAAAAAAGAATTTGTTAACAAGGAATTGGAGAATGCCTGGATGCCGGTCGACCTTTACATAGGCGGCTCGGAACACGCGGTTTTGCATTTGCTTTACGCCAGATTCTGGCACAAGGTTCTCTACGACGAAGGCCTGGTTTCCACAAAAGAACCGTTCAAGAAACTTGTGCATCAAGGAATGATTCTTTCATACGCATACAGAGATTCTCAGGGAATCTACAGAAAATACTCCGAGCTTAAATTCGGCGAAAAAGGAAAAGCCATCTTAAAAACAACTGGAGAAAAGATAAACCCGGTAGTGGAGAAAATGTCGAAATCCAGAAAGAATGTCGTAAATCCGGATGAAATACTGGCAAAATACGGAGCGGATACTTTTAGAATGTATGAAATGTTCATGGGACCGCTCGAGATGACCAAACCTTGGGACATGCAGGCAATAGAAGGTATTTACCGCTTTGTAAAAAAAATCTGGAAATGGGGCATTCAAAAAACCGAAGAATTCAAAAAGGGAGCAAAAGAATCCTCGGACAAGGACCTTATAATCTTAAGACATCAGACGATAAAGAAAGTAACCCAGGACATAGAAAACCTGAAATTCAACACTGCCATATCTGCTTTGATGGTGCACCTTAACAAACTTTCGAACTGCCGTCATTCAGAAGAAGACTTCAATATTTTCCTCTCGCTTCTGCATCCCTTTGCTCCGCACATCACTGATGAAATTTGGGCAAGAAACGGAAAGGCGGACTCTCTTCTGCTTTCACCATGGCCCACAGCCGATGAAAATATTCTGTCTGAAAGGGTAATAGAAATCCCCGTGCAGGTAAACGGTAAAATCAGGGCGAAAATTCACACGAAAGAAACGATAGACGATGAAAATCTGAAAGAAATGGCAAAAAAAAGCGTGGAAAAATACACGAACGGAAAACACATAGCAAAAATCATAATAGTGCCAAAAAGACTGGTAAGCATAGTGGTGAAATGAAAGAAATAAAAACGCAAAAGACGCGGAAAACATTGAAACGCGGAGGGCGCAAAAGAATTTCACCCCGTAGGTTGGGTTTGCCCCGTTAGAAATCTTTGACTGAAATGAAGCCGGGGTAAAAGTTCTTTAAAATAGCATAACGCAGCGTGGAATTTCTAACGGGGTGAATGTGGTTTTGGCGGAGAAACCTGCGGGGTGAAATTCACGCGGAGAACACAGGGTAAAACATGAAACGCGGAGGACGCGAAAGAAAGTGTAAGCGCAGAGGACGCAACCCCGTTAGAGATACACAGGCTAAAATTTTATCTAAAAGATGCTGAAAAGAGGAAAATGGCGGATGTATTTGTAAAAGGTTGTAGCTGTGGGCGTGGGCGCATATGCGCCCTATCTCTAACGGGGTAGCGTATTTTGCGTTCAGTTTTGCGTCTCCCCGCCTGCCAATGCACAAACCGGCGTCGGTTAACTGTTTGGCAGGCAGGCAAAATTAACTCTGCCAAACTATCAAATATTTATTGGACAGAGCGCAAAGGGGGCTGTATGAAAAAACTGCTTGTTGTTATCATAGCTTTCTGGGCGGTGGCATGTTCTTCTCCAGACATAATTTATAAGCCACGTCCACAAATTCTTCCTCCACATATCAAGAAACTTTCGGTGAGAACTTTCACCAATCACACACCAAATTTCGGTTTAGAGGAAAAACTGACTCTCGCCATAACCGATGAATTCCTGAAAAGTGGAGAATATGCTATAACAAACGAGAAAGAAGCACAGGGAATAATAATGGGGGAAATAAAATACTATATACTCACACCAATTGAATACGACGTGAATATGGTTCCGACAACATATAAACTTGACATTGTTGTTTCAGTAAGTATCCTGGACAAAATGAAAAATCATCTCTTATGGACCGAACCGGCTCTTCGGGCAACCAAAATTTATTCGGCTGCCACTCTTCCCGGAGGAATGACGGAAGCCAGGGCGCGCGAGATCCTCTGGGAACTCCTTGCCAAAGACATAGTGAAACGAACTATAGAGGGATTTGGCGCCGTCACAAGTACATCAGAGAAAAAAATTCCCAAAAACTCAGAAAAAGTTTCGCAATGAAAGAAATTGACCATAAAAGTTTCTTCAACCTGCTCAAAAAAAAACCAACAGAGAAATTAAGCCCCATATATTTTTTTCTGGGTAGCGAGAAATTCCTCAAGGAAGAGGCAGTAAGCGAGATAAAAAAAGTTTTGGAAATTAGCCCTCAAAATACTTTAAGGACTAATTCAAAAGACTGCGTCTCTATACTTGCAGAAGCTTCCATTCCAAACATATTCTCGGAACCAAAAGTTATAATCCTGGATTTTGCGGAAAAATTCTCCGGGAGCGAACTTGCTGCGTTAATTGAATACTCCAAAACCCCCCCGCCGCAAAACATCCTTGTGATAAAACTTGAAAAACTGCCTTTTCCGTTGCAGGAAGTTAAAAATGCTTTTGTGGTAAATTTCGGAAACGCAGGCAAAGCCGATTTAACGGACTATGTAAGGGAAAAAGCAGCGCGGGAAGGATTAACCATATCTCAAGATGCTATAAGAATTCTTATAGAAATGTCAAACAAAAACATGCTTCTCGTCAATAAAGAAATTGAAAAACTCTCTGCCTACCAGTATGGAAGCGAAAAGGTGGTTGAAGTTGAGGATATTTTGAATCTTCTCGGCTTTGAAAAAGAATTAAACCCTTATGAGCTTTCAAATGCAATCATAGCAAAAGACGGAAAAAAAGCCATAAAAATAATAGAAGAAATGATTAAACGCGGAGTGCTTCTCCTGCCAATACTCTACACAATAACCAGATGCTTTGAGAAAATTCTGAAATTTAAAATATACCTTGAAAGCGGTCATCCCACAGGAGTAAGTCCAGGGCAACAGTATTATCTTTTGACCGCAGAAAAAAATTTCAGCGTGAAAGCGCTTAAGAATATTTTGGCAAAATGCCTCGAAGCAGAAGCTGCTTTGAAAAGTTCCGACACAAACGGAAAAATTCTACTAAAGCAAATTATTTATTCCGCTTTAAGAAAAAAATGATTCTCTTTTATGGTGATGAAGAAGAATTAAAGGAGTTCAGGCGAAGAGTAAGCCTGCTCTTTTTTCTAGATGAGGTTCTCTTATGCATCACTCCCTTTGCGGCAGCTTTATCCAGCAGGGATTCTATCTTTCTCATTTTCTCCTTCGCCTTGACAGCATTTCCAGTTTTAAGCAAAGTGTTAAATTCTTTAACAGCATTCTTTATCTCAGCTTTGACGCCTTTGTTCCTGGCGGCTCTTTTTTCAGATTTTCGCCAGGCTTTAATAGCGCTTGTATGCCTTCCAGTTTTCAATTTCGCCATGTGAAATAGTTTATTATTTTATGAGTCAAAAATCAATATTCCCAGGTGCTGTTAATTTCTCAGTGGCTACCTTTATTTCTAAATCGGCGGGTTTTTTAAGAGACGCTTTGGTTATGACTGTTTTTGGTAGTGGAAAACTGACAGATGCTTATTACGCTGCTTTCCGTTTAATAAACCTTTTCAGAAAAACTTTAGGAGAAGGAGCGGTAAACGCAGCCGTAATTCCTATGCTCCAGGAAAAAAGAAAAAATGCGAAAACCAACATTCAGGAATTTTTCAACTCCTTTTTTATATTGTTAACTTTCGCATCGTTAATCATTTCTGTTCTGGGAATTATTTTCAGAAAAGAAGTAGTAAAGATGGCAAGTTACGGATTCTTGTATGACAAGTTACAATATGATTTAACAAGCCTGATAGCGGGTTTTCTCCTTGCACAAATTGTATTTATAGGTATGTCCTCTTTTTTCCAATGCATTTTGAACGCTGAAAGAAAATTTTTCGTCCCCGCCCTGGGGCCCGCCGTCTTCTCCGGTATCCTGATAATCTATCTTTTATTGCTGAAATTCGGATTCCTTAGTGACTTAAGCGGAAGAATGAAAATCACAATCCTGGCTGCCTTAGCCACTGTCTCCGCTTCTATGCAAACCGCCTTTCTGTTATTTTTTTTCAAAAGAAGTGGATTTACGCTTAAGTTTTCAAATCCGTTTAAAAACCGCAAAGTACATTTTGTGCTTCTTCTTATTCTTCCAGCACTTCTCGCATCGGCACAGGATCAGATACTTATGTTCACAAATACATTGTTTGCAAGCTTCATGGAGCCCGGTTCAATTACGTCGCTTTACAATTCCTACAGAATAATAAACCTTCCCATAGCACTTTTTGCCATGGCCGCTTCCCAGACGGCATTCGTAGAACTTTCAAAAAGCTTTTCTGCGCACAACCCGCACCAGTTCAACAGAATTTTCAATGAAGCGCTCAGGATAAATTCGGCCATTCTCATTCCGGCAAGCTTCGGCATCATGGCCATTTCCCTTTTAATAACTCAGGCTTTGTTCCAACACGGAAAATTCACTTTTCACGAAAGTTTTACCACCGCTAAAACGCTTTTTTTCTTTTCTTTCGGTATCATAGGTTTTGGAATATGCAAAATAGCAAACGCCGCATGTTTCTCAAGCGGTAAAATATCGTTAATAATAAAAATCTCTCTCCTGTTAATATTTATGAATGTCTTGTTGTGCATGGCTTTCGCAAACAAAGGGGCATGGGGACTCGCCCTAGCTACTTCCACAAGTTGCCTGTTTTCCGCAAGCGTTTACTTACTCACCCTGCACAGGCATTTCGGGAAAATATTAAACAATGAGACACTCATCTTCACGCTCAAATCTTTTATGGCATCTGTTATAATGGGATTAGCAGCTTTTATTCTTTCAAAAATTTTATTTGGAATTTCTGCAGTGTTAAGCGTCTCAATAATAATCCCCTTTTCAATAACGCTCTATTTCTTGACAATGAAAGCATTGAAAGCAGACCTTGCCTTTTTCCTCTGGAGCAAAAATGAAGATTGATCAATTGCCACAAACCTGCGGAGTTTATTTAATGCGTGATTCAGCCGCAAATATCATTTACATAGGAAAAGCGAAAAACCTAAAAAAAAGAGTTTCCCAGTACTTTTCTAGAAATTCTGGCGATGGAAAAACCTTGAATCTGGTATCAATGACGCGCCAAATTGACTATATTCAGACGCAAAGCGAAAGAGAAGCGTTATTGCTAGAAAGACAACTGATAAATAAATATCAACCCTTTTTCAATATTCTATGGAAAGACAGTAAAAGTTATCCTTACTTAAAAATAACCAAAAATGAAGATTTTCCCAGAATTTTTTTCACGCGCAGAAAGGAAAAAGACGGTGCCCTGTATTTTGGTCCATATCCGAAAGTAGAAAATCTAAGAAAACTTCTTAATTATCTTGAAAAAATAAACTATATAAACCTAAGAAAATGCAAATGGAGGTTTGGGGAAAATGCACCCCTGCCAGAAAAAAAAATCAAATCCTGTATATATTATCATACTTCAAAATGTCCTGCTCCATGCGCAAGTAAAATAGGAAAGCACAAATACAATGCCATGGTTAAACGGGTAATAATGTTTCTGCGCGGGGACTTTTCCAATCTCCTTCAAGCCCTGAAAAAGGAAATGCAAGCATACTCAAAAAATCTTGAATATGAAAAAGCTGCTGAACATCTTTGTTTTATAAAAGCAATAGAGCACCTTTCGGAAAAAGTGCAGGTATTCGAAATGGATTTTAAAGATGTAGAAAGGGCTATTCTAAAAAACAGGCAGCTCTCTGAATTAAAAGAAATACTCAAACTAAGACATGTCCCTGTGCATATTGAATCTTTTGATGTTTCAAGCCTTTTTGCACGATACTCTGTCGGTTCATCTGTATGTTTCAAAAATGCCGAAAAAAATCCTTCACACTTCAGGAGATACAAAATAAAATTAAAAAGCGGCAAATCCGGTTCTGATGACCCGGCAATGATAAACGAAATTGTCAAAAGAAGAATAAAAGCAATGCTAAAAACTGGTGAAGGATTCCCGGACCTTATCTTAATAGACGGCGGCAGAACCCAGTTAAGGGCCGCTTCCAGCGCATTAAGGGAACTGCGAGTGAAAATACCCATAATATCCCTGGCCAAAAAAAACGAAGAAATTTATACCCCGAAAAGCTCGAAGCCAATCGTTTTAAGAAAAGATTCAGATGCTCTCAAATTTGTTCAGCGCGTAAGAGATGAAGCGCACAAATTCGCAATAACATACCACAAAAAACTAAGGAACAATTCCTTGCACCTTAGTGAAACGAAAACCAACACGAGAAAAACAAAAAGACAGGATTAACCGAATGATAAAAAAAGCAAAGATAACAAAAAAAATTCTAATCAAAAAAATGAAATCCTATCCCCCTTTTTTCAAAAAGGTATGGCTTGCCTGTCTAAAAATACCAAAAGGGAAAACTAAAACATACAGTGAAATAGCCAGACAAATCGGATGCCCCCGGGGAGCAAGAGCCGTGGCGATGGCTCTCAAAAAAAACCCGTTTGCTCCTTTTGTGCCCTGTCACAGAGTTGTGCGTTCCGACGGCAAGATTGGCGGATACTCGGGAAAAGGCGGAATAAAAGCAAAAGTCAAACTGCTGCGCCAGGAAGGAATACGCTGCCCACCGTCATCCCCCTTTTGAGGCCAGTTCCCCGAGTTCAAACATAGGCATAAACATGGCTATGACAATGGTCCCGATAACCACGCCCATGAAAATTATTATCACCGGCTCTATCATCGAAGTAAGCCCCTTGACTGCTGTATCCACTTCCTGGTCGTAAAAATCTGCTATTTTGCCAAGCATATTGTCCAAACTCCCGGTTTCCTCTCCCACCCCTATCATTTGAACCACCATTGGAGGAAAAATTCCGGATTTCTGAAGTGGCTCTGATATTCTGCCTCCCTCTTTTATTGAATTTTTACTCTCATTAATTGCCGCTTCTATAATTTTGTTTCCGGAAGTCTTGGCAACAGTTTCCAGAGCCTGCAGAATGGGAACGCCAGATTTTATCAAAGTACCCAATGTCCGGGTGAATTTAGCTATAGCCACTTTCTTTAAAAGTATTCCAAAAACGGGAAGTTGAAGGGAAAACCTGTCAAACTGCACCTTCCCCTTCTCCGTTTTTAAATAACGCCTTATCCCCCAGATGCCGCCGCCAAGCCCCAGAATAAGATACAGGGCGTTATTTCTCAAAGCGTCAGATAACCCTATGACTATTTGGGTCGGCAGAGGCAAATCGGCCCCAAAACCGCTGAAAATGTCCTTAAAAACCGGGATTACAAAAGCGATTAGAAAAATAGTTATCAAAGCAGCTGCTCCTGATACCACCGCTGGATACATCAGGGCGCTCTTGACTTTTGCCTTCAAAGCTTCTGCAGCTTCAAGATAAGATGAAAGTCGTTCAAGTATAACATCTAAAATTCCTCCCACCTCTCCCGCTCTTATCATTGAAACATAAAGCTCGCTGAAAGCCCTGGGATATTTTGTCATAGCGTCAGCTATTGAAAGACCGGCCTCTATGTCTTTTTTTACCCCGGAGAGCACATGTTTAAACGCAGGATTTTCAGCCTGAGTTACCAGAATGTCAAGCCCTTGTACTATAGGCACGCCGGAAGAGACAAGAGTTGAAAGTTGACGGGAAAAAACTACTATATCCTTATTTTGAACTTTGGGTTTAAAAAAACCGCCGCCGGCTGCCTTCTTTTCTATCTTTATGACATTGAGACGTTGAGCCCTTACTCTCCCTATAGCGGATTTTTCATCCGCGGCTTCAACAACACCTTCGACAAGTTTACCCCTTGAATCCTTTGCCTGATAAGTAAATTGCATCTACTCTCTCAACCAGCGCTCGATAATGATTTTTGAAGAAGCTTTTTCATATCTTCCGGGTCCGGTGACCTGCCCATAGCCTCTTGATAGGTGATTTTTTGCTTTTTATACAAATCCACAAGCGACTGATTCATTGTCACCATTCCGAATTTTCCTCCCGTTTGTATCACCGTAGCTATTTGCTCTATTTTCTGTTCCCTTATAAGATTCTTCACAGCAGAGGTGGCTACCATGACTTCACAAGCAAGTATCCTTCCTTTGCCAGAAGCGGTATTGAGCAACTGTTGCGCGAATACCGCCTGAAGGACGAAAGAGAGCTGTACTCTTATCTGTTCCTGCTGATGGGGAGGAAAAACATCTATTATCCGGTTTATGGTCTGGGCGGCGTCGCTTGTATGGAGAGTGGAAAAGACCAAATGGCCGGTTTCGGCAATATTCAAAGCGGCGCTTATGGTTTCAAGATTTCTAAGCTCTCCTATCAAAATAACATCCGGATCCTGCCTGAGGACATGCATCAGGGCTGCGTCAAAAGACTGGGTGTCGGCGCCGACTTCTCTCTGGTTCACAATACTTTTCTTATGGGCGTGAACATATTCTATGGGGTCTTCTATCGTTACAATATGATAGTTTCGGTGAGTATTGAGATAATCTATCATGCTGGCCAAAGTAGTGGACTTCCCGGAACCCGTAGGTCCGGTTATCAGAATCAACCCTTTGCTAAGCTTCATTAAGTCATAGACGATTGGCGGGAGATTCAGTTCCTCGAATGTCTTGAATTTATTGGGTATGGATCTTATAGCCGCTCCTACAACGCCCCTTTGTCTGTAAGCATTCATTCTAAGCCTGCCCATCCCTTTTATTCCAAAAGCAAAATCCAGTTCATTGGTAGCTTCAAATCTCTGTCTCTGGGCGTCGGTCATAAGTGAGAATATCAAAGTTTGACAAACCTCCGGGTTTAATTTCTCAAAAGGCGTGGGCACAAGTTCACCGTCTATCCTGAGCATCGGCGGAGAACCGGCGGTTAAATGCAAATCAGAAGCGCCTTTTTCATGCATCATTATAAAAAGCTCGCTCATTGTCACCATAATTTTTCTCCTGAGATATATTTAAGATTCACTGAAAAACTCTAACAGATATTATTTTGTCAACGAAAAATAAATTCATCGGGCCTAGTTCACTCCCGCATTGGGTCGTGGGAGCGAACTCGCGCTGATATACACCAATCTACACTCCCGCATTGGGTCGTGGGTTGCAAACTCGCGCTCAATGCGGGAGTGGCTGGGGTAGGAGCGTTTTGGGACGTTTGTAGATTCTCGCCCCGTTAGAAGTCCCGACAGGGACAGTCCGCCTTAGGCGGACTTACTTCTAACGGGGCGAGCAGCTACAATGTTTTCTCCGTTTATTTATCTCTTGCAACTTGTGCCTTTCGACTTGTAACTTGTGCTCCTGTGTTCCTGTGTTCTTGTGACCTGTGCCTTGTGTCTTGCAAATAGACTTTTTCAGAGAACCCTACTTAGATTATATTAAATTCAAGAGGTTTAATCTATTAATCCACATCGGAACCAGTTATTCTTACCACTTCCTCAACTGTCGTAAGACCCGCAAACAATTTTCTTACCGCGGATTCCCTTAATGTAATCATACCGTTTTTTACGGCGACTTCCTTGATTTTAGCCGCGCTGGCTTTGGCAGTTATTAAAGCGCGCAGTTCATCATTGACTTCCAATATCTCATGAATTCCGACTCTGCCTTTGTAACCCGTATTGGCGCATCTGTCGCAACCCTTGCCTCTGTGAAGAGTGATTTTTCCGCCTTTTATATTTCTCTCAAGCAAGGGCCTGGATATATTTAAACTGGCCAAAAACTCGGGCTTCACTTCATAGACTTCAATACAGTTCTGGCATATCGTTCTCACGAGTCTTTGAGCGACTACCATAAGGAGAGTCGAAGAAGTCAAAAAAGGTTCTATGCCCATCATGCCTATTCTCGTTATGGCTCCGGCCGCATCATTAGTATGCAAAGTGGAAAAAACAAGATGCCCTGTCATAGCCGCGTTTATGGCAATCGACATGGTTTCAAAATCCCTTATTTCTCCTACCATTATTATATCCGGGTCCTGTCTTAAAAACGAGCGCAGCCCAGAAGCGAAAGTCAAACCGACATCGGCGTTCACTCCGACCTGATTTATTCCTTCAAGATTATACTCTATTGGGTCTTCTATCGTGACGATATTCACGCTTGGGTCATTTAACGTAGCAAGAGCAGAATAAAGAGTGGTCGATTTTCCTGAGCCCGTCGGACCCGTTATCAAGTTTATCCCATGTGGCGCTCTTATGCATTTGGCAAAAACAGCAAGATTCTCCGGTTCAAACCCCAGATCCTCTATTTTAAGTTTAAGACCTGAGGAATCAAGTATTCGCATAACCGCTTTTTCGCCCGGACCACATGGAAGCACAGAAACGCGCAAATCTATTTCCCTCCCTTCTATTTTCAGTTTTGATCTTCCGTCCTGCGGCACCCTTTTTTCGGAAATATCCAAATTGGACATAATCTTCAAGCGGCTTATAATAGCGTTGTGATACTTTTTCGGCGGAGCCGGCTGTGGATGAAGGACGCCGTCTATCCTGAAACGCACATGCGTTTCTTTGTAAGTTGGCTCTATGTGAATGTCCGAAGCATGAGCTTTAATTGCCGAAGCAAGTATTAAATTTACCATTTTTATTATAGGCGCCGCCTCGCCTGTTTTTTCAAGAGAAATTATATCGTCCTCTTCCCTGCCCTTTTTATCCTCGACTACAGAAACATCCTCATCGCTCGTCATGCTGTTTTTTAGTATCTCGTTCAGGGCTTCCTGAGAAGATTTGACGCCGTAAAATTTGGTAATAGTGGCGATTATCTCGCTTTCGGAAGCAAACACAGGTTTTATGTCAAAACCGGTCATCATTTTCAGGTCATCCAAAACTATTATATTCAGAGGGTCTTCCATAGCCACTTTCAAAAGATTTCCATTCCTGGAAATAGCTATTAAATTGTGCCTTCTGGCTATATTCTCCGGAATAAGGTTTACTACTTCTTCATCTATATTTACTTTGGAAATATCAACAAATTCAATGTTGAACTGCTTGCTTAAAAATTCAAAAAGTTTGTTTTCTGTTATGTACTGCTTTTCAACCAGCAAATGTCCAAGTTTTTGTCCCTTTCGCTTCTGTTCCTCTAAAACATCGCTCAACTGCTTCTCACTTATTAATTTGGCAGCCACAAGCATTTCTCCAAGTTTCCGTGAAATATTAATCTGAAAATTTTTTTTCTCTGCCATGTTTAATATTCACGTTCTTCCTTAATTCAATGAAAACCAGTTTCTTTCTGGTGTTACTTGCTTTGCGCCCGGCACAAGGTATCTACGGCGTAATACTAAAGTATATGCAGGGGCGGGAAAGAAAAACAATACACACGCACTTCTCAGGCAAAAACAACACCCGAGTAAAATTTAAAAATATTATATATTATTCACAAGGCGAAAGTAAGCCAGGTTATGGCTTTAGAACAATTCTTCGTCACTTTCCTGGGCCACAATGTATCTAACCTTATCATTTGCGCTTAGAGTCACATTTTCAAAACCTGTAGGCTCTTTATAATCCTTATTGTTTTGCGGAGGTTCCGGCAACGACAATTGCGGAAGACTTTCAGGTCTTGCCTTTCTGACCTTTCTTCGCTTTTGTCGTGGTTTATTGATTGTCTTTTTCTTCACCCTTTTTGCGGATGAAGAAGAAGAAAGCAAATCAATCGCGTTGTTATTTATCCCTCTTACTATTTTTTTCTTTTCTACATCCACCTCAAATTGATAAACCACCGGCTCTTTTTTCTGTCTCAAAAGCCTGTACTGGACTACATATATGTTTTTATGAAGAATGGTCGCAGACCATTCGCTGTTAAAATTCGCCGAACTTCCGGAATAATAAGAATTGGATAGCCATGTTTCTATTGTGCCCTTTCCTTCCTTCAGACGGTAATTTTTGACTATATCCACAGCAAGTTTTATTTTTTCGGCGGCGGAGACTTTTTCCTTCTTCGCTTGTTTTTTAACCAGCGCAGAGGGAGGAACTCTGGGAGTCTCAAGGTCCTTGCCAACCTCCTCTTTTTGCGAAGATAAACCCAGCATGGAAAAATCAGCAAAACTCACCTTGTCATTAAAGAAAAAGAATCCCAAACCCGCAAGTACTATGACCGCAAATATTGTAAGCACACTTATAAAAAATATGGAAGATTTCTTTGTTTTCCCCCGGGGAGGTTTGGTATCAACCGCCTTTTTCTTTTTTCCCTGCCCGGAGACGACCATTCTCTGGGTTTTATCCATTTTCTCTTCCGTTTCTTTTGTTGGGGGTTTTATTTCTTGTCTGCCTAAAACTGCTTCGGGCTCAGTTGTCTTTTTGTCTTCCGGCAAAGGTTTTTTTATAACTTCTTCCCGTGACGGAGAAAAAGCGGATTGATATGTCTCCTCCTTCTGGATGCTTTGGCCCTTTTTTTCGTAACCTTTAGACGGTCGTTCTCGCGAGGAAGCAGATTTGCTCTCCGGCTTTTTTTCATCAACGCTTTGAACTGGCTCTACATGTCTTCTTGCCAACTTCGGTTTTTTTCCCTCATCCAAAGGTTCATAAGAAGAAACTGCAGGAGACTCAGGAGCAACCACAGCTTCTTTGTTAGGCTCTATTGTAATCTTAATTTTTTCCTTTTCGGGAGGAGTCTCCCTGCCTGTCACAGCAGTAAAATCGTATATAATAGAAGAAGGCTCTATTTTAAGATCTTCTTTATCACTTTCTTGAGGCAGCTCACTGGCTCTTTCCACACCGGTTTTACCATCGGCGATTTCGCCTTCGTCCTCAAATATTCTTTGGGGTTTTCTGCGCCCAACGCTTTTCAATCTGCCACTTGCAATATCCAGTTGACTGTCATCTCCCCGTTCAACCAGATTCTCGGCCTTGAGGTCGCCTGTCACCGCTGCTTCTGAAATTGACTTGGTTTTCTTCTCCTTTCCATCTGACTCAGAAACCCCCGGAAAACCTTTTTTGTCAATCTCTTCTATGGCTTTGTGTATTTCCCCAACCTGAACACCTTGAATTTTCAGCTCGTTTATTTGCTTTAACGCTTCATTGAGTTTCTGTTCCAACTCCTCTATCCTGCGTTTATTTTTTTCCTCTTCGGTTTCTTTCGCTCTCACCTTCTCTATTAAAAGTGTCTTTTCCCATTTTGCCGCTTCCAATTCCTCCTGCATTTTTGAAAGTTTTATATCAAATTTGTCGGCGAAATTATAATCCAGATCCTGTTTTTCTTCAGTTCCGTAAACATCAAGTATATTGTCTATCTCTTCCAACACCGAACCCTGCCCTTTCGAAAAATAATCCTTCGCGGGAAGACCGCTCTCCAATGCATAAGCCGAAGAGAGCATGTTATCTGAGCTTATCACAGAAGAAACCCCGACTGAAATTAATTTATTTATCTCGGGCACTTCCTCCGCGGGTTTCCAGTCGTCGGGGTTTGCCCCGCTGGCGTCTTCGGGACATACCAAACTCATTCTGGAGAAAGCAGGCAGAGCGGACAATTCTTCCGGTAAATAGGGGCCTAAAATATTGCCATTTGAATAAAGCCAGTATTTCATAAACAAGTTATCTAATTCTACCCAAGACAAATTAAGGATTTAATTCAAAGATATGTCAATTTTGTTACGCCGATTCAAGCAAGCGCCTTGCAATAGATATCCTTCTCACTGTTTCTTCCCTCCCCAATAATTCCAGCATTTTGAACAGGGTTGGTCCCTGAGTTCTTCCGGAAACAGAAACCCTAACCGGATGAAAAATCTCTGCCGTCTTATAGTTATTGCTCCTGGCAAATTCGCGCGTTTTCGCTTCTATTTCTTTTTCAGTGAAATCCTTCATCTCGCGATAGACTTTTTGTATGCTTTCCAGGATGGCCCGGGCCCGGGGTTTTTTCAAGACCTTCTCAACGGCATCCGAGGCGTATTCCACATCCCTGTAGAAAAACTCCACTAAATACGGAACGTCTTCGAGCAATTTGTACTTCTCCTGTTGAAGTGCCACAATTTCAATATTCCTTTCATTTTTTTGAACCTTCAGCCCCTTCTTCTCAAGAAAAGGCAAGCTCATGCTAAATAACTTCTCCCTGGAAAGCATGCGTATATATTCTCCGTTCATCCATCTGAGTTTTATCTCGTCAAAGACAGCGGGATTTTTCTGACATCCTTCAAGACAAAATTTTTCCTCCAGTTCCTTCTCCTTAAACAACTGCTGACTGTCGCTGGTGGAGAAACCAAGCAGCGCCAGATAATTTCTCAGGGCAAGTGGCAAAAAACCTCGACGTCTATATTCTTCCACGCTGGTGGAGCCATGTCTTTTGGAAAGTCTTTTCCCGTCCGGACCAAGTATCATGGAAAGATGAGCGAAACGAGGAACGTCAAAGCCAAGAGCCCTGTAAATATTCACCTGCAACGGGGTGTTGGATATATGGTCATCGCCGCGCATGACGTGAGTTATTTTCATTAAGCAATCGTCAATTACGCAGGCAAAATTGTAAGTGGGATATCCTGAAGCCTTGATTATTACACAATCGTAAAGCAATCTGTTTTCAAAAGATACGGTTTTATGTATCAAATCTTCAAAAACAGTTTTTCCCTCCTGCGGCATTTTAAACCTTACTACCGGTTTTCTCCCTTCCTTTTTGAATTCTTCAATTTGACTTTTGGTGAGGCGCCGGCAGCGGCCGTCATATTTCAGCGACTTTTTTTCCAGCTGCGCCTTTTTTTTCATTTTTTCCAGTTCCTGCGGGGTGCAGTAGCAATGATAGGCTTTTCCTTCCCGGATAAGTTGGTCAGCATATTTCCTGTAAATCCCCATCTCTTCTCTTTTACTCTGGATATAAGGGCCGCAACTGCCTATCTCAGTACCATCGGGCATAGCACCCTCATCCCAGTCAAGTCCCAGCCATTTCAAACTCGAAAAAATCGACTTTACCGATTTTTCGTCGGACCTGAGTTCATCAGTATCTTCAATCCTCAATACGAACGTTCCGCCATACTTCCTCGCCAACAGGTAATTGAAAAGCGCTGTTCTTGCGCCACCTATATGCAAATGCCCCGTTGGCGAAGGGGCGAATCTTACCCTAAGTTTCATATGTCAATAATAGCAAACTATCTCGCTCCACCCGGATTTCTCGCCGCTTCCAAAATCATTTCCTCTGCATGCTTTAAGGCAAGTCTGGACGATTTATCCTTTCCTCCAAGCATGGTCGCTATCTCCCTCTTTCTTTCACCATTATCCAACTTCTTGACGGAAACCCGTGTTTTACCTTTTAAAACACTTTTTTCCACATGAAAGTGGGTTTTGGCAAAAGACGCAAGCTGCGGCAGGTGCGTTATGCACAGTATTTGCTTACGGTTTGAAAGAAATAAAAACTTTTCCCCGATAAGCCTGCCAACAGCGCTCGTAACTCCGGTATCGACCTCGTCAAAAACCAGCACCGGCACCCTGTCCGCTCTGGCAAAAACTGTTTTTATCGCAAGCATTATGCGAGACATTTCACCCCCCGAAGCCACCGTTTTCAAAGGACGCATGCGCCGGTCGGGATTCGCCGAAAACATAAAATCGACCTCATCCATTCCCCACGAATTAAGGATATCTTCATTAAATTCCACTTTGACTTCAAAAGCTAATTTTTTAAAACCCAGCTTTTTTGCCTCGGCGCATATTTCAGAAGACAACTTTTCAGCAGCTTTTTTTCGTCTTAAGTGAAGTTCTTGCCCTTGCTCCCACATAAGTGAACCAAGCCTTTTTATATCCTTTTCCACATCCTCAATGTTGCTTTCCATATTCTGAAGGTCATTTATTTTTTCTTTTAATTGCGGAATGAATTCCAGGAGTTCTTTCACGTTTTTGCCATATTTCTTCTTCAACATTCTTATGGCATTAAGTCTTCCAGTGCAACTTTCTATTCTGGCAGGGTCAACGTCCATTTTGTCAATATAATCCCGAACGCCGAAAGCGACCTCTTCAGCAAGAAGTTTCGCCTGCTTAAGGTCCTCGCTCAAAGGCACAAAAAAAGCGTCTATCTCAGACAAAAAGGAGAGTTTTTTGGCGGCTTCTGCAAGCGTGTTCAACGCGCTGAAATCCGCGGAATACAAAGTCTTGTATATTTCACTGCCGTTAGAAATTATTTTGTCCGCGTTTTTCAGCTTCGGAAACATTTCCTCTAATTCCTCCTCTTCCCCCTCTCTGAGAGAAGATTCTTCTAATTCTTCCAGCTGAAATCTATAAAAATCAAGTTGCCTTTCCTTTTCCGAAGAGGAGCGTTTAAGAAAGTCAAGGCGACTGGTCATCTGACGTCTTCTCTCAAAAAGAACAGCAAAGTTTTTGACAGCGTTTTCAATTCCAGCGTACGAGTCCAGTAATTTCCTCGGTATTTGCGGGCAGAGCAAGCTCTGATGCTCATTTTGTCCATGAAAGTCCACAAGAGCATCTCCGGTTTGACGCAGCGTGGAAAGAGCAACGGGCTTTGAGTTCAAATAAAACTTCCCCTTGCCGTTTTTAAAAATCATTCTCCTCATCTCCAGGCGCTGCCTTTCACTGAAAGGTGCTGAAAAAACGCCGCAAACTTCGGCAAAGTTTTTGCCTTCGGCTATTATATCCGTTCCCATTTTTTCACCGAGAACAAAACCCAGCGCTTCCACAATTATAGATTTGCCGGCGCCAGTTTCTCCCGTAAAAACATTAAATCCGCCACCAAATTCCAATTCAAGTTCGTCTATGAGGGCAAAATTTTTTATGCGCAAAACCTTAAGCATCACTTACCCCAGTGCAGTTTTTTCTTAAGAACTTGAAAATGGGAAAAATTGCGCGGAGCGAGAAAATAACAATATTTCGGATATCTTGAAATTTGGACCCTGTCCTCGCTTTTAATTTTAAAAATTTTCTGTCCGTCAAGACACAATATTATAGAGGATTTCTTATTTCGTTTGTTTGAAAAAACAAAATTTATCTTTTTGCCGGCCGGCAGAACCAGGGGTCTGTGGCTCAAGGCATGCGGACATATTGGGGTAACTATGATAGCATCCACATCCGGAAAAACAATAGGTCCCATAGCCGAGAGATTATACGCCGTGGAACCGGTCGGAGTTGAAATAATTATTCCATCGCCGAAATACTCGGCTAATTTTTCTTCCCCGAATTCAATGCCCACCACGAATGACCTTGCACCCATAGCATTGAACACACAATCATTTAGAGCTGGAAGGGGTCCAAAAATTCTTTTCCCACCCCGATAAACCAAAGTCGAAAGGAGCATTCGTCTATGCCTTTTAAGTTTTCCGAAAGCGAAATCCCGAACTATGCGGGGAAAATCGGCAAATTCTATGCTACTCAAAAATCCAAGCCCGCCGGCATTTACGGCCAAAATCGGGGTTTGTTTGGAAACAATCTGGCGCGCTGCATAAAGCGCTGTTCCATCCCCGCCTATGGAAATCGCGGCATCCGCACTAATGCTGCCTTTATAAACAGAAGAGACGCATACTCTTTGTGTCTTTATCCCCAATCCCAGAAGATTTTTCTCAACTTCCCTGACGAAACTTCTTCCGCTTTTTGGATTATAGAAAATCGCCGCCTTCCTGACTTTCATATTATCATTATACGATTTTTGAAGTCCCCCAAAAAATAACTTTACTATGGTTCACTGAAAAAGTCTATTTGCAAGAGATAAGTTACAGGTCACAAGAGCACAAGAACACAGGAGCACAAGTTACAAGTCGGAAGGCACAGATCACAAGAACACAGGAACACAGGAGCACAAGAACACAGGAACACAAGTTACAAGTCGGAAGTCGGAAGTCACAAGGCACAGGGCACAAGTTGCAAGAGATAAATAAGCGCAATGAACCTTGTCCCCGCGGAAGCGGGGAGCATAATGCTATAAACTCTATAAACTCTATAAACGCAATAAACCTTGTCCCCGCGAAAGCGGAGAGCTTAACGCAATGAACGCTCAACGCTATAAACTCTTCACTCTTTACTCTTCACTCCTCACTTTTTACTCTTTATCCTTTCTATTCTGGCAGAGCTGCGCTCTGCAGCTACAACTGACTCCCGACTCTTAACTTATCCTTTATCCCTTATCCTTTATCCTTTATCCTTTATCCTTTATCCTTCATCCTTTATCCTTTATCCTTTATCCTTCATCCTTTATCCTTCATCCTTTATCCTTCATCCTTTATCCTTCATCCTTTATCCTTCATCCTTTATCCTTCATCCTTTATCC
>CALEIX010000145.1 GCA_937898825.1 uncultured Elusimicrobia bacterium
GAAATGCTTGCAAAAAGAATTGAAAAAGAACTGAAAAAGTCTGGTTTTGGCGGAGTCAGGATAGATAAGATGGGAAATGTTCTGGGTTTTGTGGGGAAGGGGAGAAAAAAGATAATGCTGGATGCCCATATGGACACGGTGGGCATTGCAAATGAAAAAGATTGGAAAATAAATCCTTTCGGTGGGGTTCTCAAAAACGGGAACATTTACGGGAGAGGCGCTACAGACCAAAAGTTGTCGATGGCTTCTTTGATATACGCGGGAAAGGCGATAAAAGAATTAAATCTCTGGAATGATTTCACTTTTATAGTTGTGGGTTCCTGCCAGGAAGAGGATTGTGAAGGGGTTTCTCTTATGCACATTATAGAAAGGGAGAAAATAAAGCCTGATTATGTGATATTGACTGAACCCACAAATCTTTCAATCTGCCGCGGGCACAGGGGAAGGGTTGAGATAAAGGTAAGCGTAAAGGGAAAATCCTGTCACGCCTCGGTTCCTGAGAAGGGCGCAAATGCCATTGAAAAAATATGCGATATTGTTCGGGAAGTAAGCGATTTGAACGGAAAACTTAAAAAGGACAGATTTCTTGGAAAGGGGACAATAGCGGTGACTTTCCTTGAGTGCAGGACTCCCTCGTTTAACGCTATTTGCCCTACTGCTTCGATTTATATTGACAGAAGGCTTTCCGCGGGCGAGACTTTAAAAGTTTCCGTCGATGAAGTAAAAAAATTGCCCTCGCTAAAAAAGTACAAGGCGAAAGTTGAGGTGTGCAAATATAGAGCTTTGAGCTGGAAAGGATTTGAAATTTCGCAGGAAAAGTATTTTCCAGCCTGGAGCATTCCCAAAAATCACAAACTTATCCGGGCAGCGGTTAAAGCAGCGCGGTTCGCCCTCGGCAAAGCGCCATCTGTGGGTCGATGGGATTTTTCCACAAATGGCGTTTTTACCTGCGGCAGGCTTAAAATACCGACGATGGGATTTGGCCCTTCAAGTGAGGTTTACGCCCATACCGTTGATGAAAACATGCCGGTGAATCACCTCCTGAAAGCGGCTGCCTTCTACGCTTCCATCGGGATGTTTTTATAAGGATGGTCAAATGAAAAGATTAAGAAAGGCGAAAAATTGCGAAATAATCCTGAATTATGACTGCAATGCCAGGTGTCCCTTCTGTTACCATTCGCAGGAGCAAATAAAGGAATTCTCTTACAGAATGCCTTTTCAGGATGTGGCCAAAGCTTTGTATGAAGGCAGGAAGAACGGGGCGTTTGTCGCCTATCTTATCGGAGGGGAAACCACTCTCCATCCCGATTTGCCCAAGATAGCTGCTTTTGCAAGAAAGGTAGGCTATCCCTATATTCAGGTTCTGAGCAATGGGCTTAAACTTGCGGATTTCAAGTATGTCAAAAAACTTACTGACTCCGGCGTTAATCTTTTCAGACTCTCTGTGCATGGACCGAATGAGAAAATTCATGATAAACTTGTCGGGGTCGAAGGCGCCTTCAGGAAGATAATGAAAGCCGCGGAAAACATAGAAAGGCTTGGAGCGGAAATAACAGTAAATCACGCCCTTAACAAGGTTAATTATAAATGTATTGAAGATACGCTTAAACTTTTGACTAAAAAAATGGGAGTGAGCGATTTTAATATCATTTTCCCGCATTACACTGGCACAATGAAAGAACATTTGGATATGCTGCAGGTCAGGGTAAGCGAAACCCTGCCATATGTGCGCAGCGCTTTGCGTTTCCTTGAAAAGAATAAGATTGAAGTTGAAAACGCTATCTTCATAAATTTCACTCCCTGTAATTTACCCGAAGCGGTTCATCTCATGACTGAATGGGAAGAGCCGCAAAAGGATTTGAGAGATGAAACCATGTATCACCTTGAGGGGTATAAGAACCGCATTTACGAACTTGCGGGAAAACTCAGGAGAAAAAATCGAACCTGCGTCAAATGCATCTACAATAAGAGATGCCTGGGATTTGAAAAATGGTATTTTGAAATGTTTGGCGGCAAGGAATATCGACCGGTGCTCAAACCGCGCAAGCAGCTGAACATAAAACCTACTTATAGAAAATTAAAGGAGTTTGCCAGACGGTTAAATGATACCACAAGAGCTTGACCTTTGCGTTACGGACGCCTGCAATATGAAATGCAGGTATTGCTATGCCGCAGGTAAAAACGCAGGCAAAAAGGCTCTAACCTTTGGCGAAATGAAAAAGGCGGTTGTAATTTATCTTAAACGGACGCTGACTGATGGTCAGGCAGTTGACAAGATAAGCATTTCCGGGGGGGAGCCGCTTACACATTGGGAAGAGGTTTCGAAATTTGTAAAATGGCTTGGAAAAAATCTTCCCGGGCAAATAAAGGCAGAAATATTTACAAACGGCACGCTTCTATGCCTCAAAAAGGCGCAGCTTATAGTAAAAAATGGCCTCAAATTGCGTCTGAGCATAGACGGCGAGAAAGAGTCTCACGACGGAGCAAGGATTCCTTTCGGGGGGGAGTCCTCGTTCGATATTGTGATGAAAAATTTGAAGTCAATGCCGGCCCCTTTGAGAAAAGAACTGGAAGCTGTGCCGCTTATCTCCGCCGAGAATGTTCATTTGGCATTCAAAAACATGAAATTTCTCCTGGATATGGGTTTTAAGATGATAAGACCCTCTTTCGTTTTGAACGAGGTGTGGCCGAAAACGAAGTTTGCGGTGTTAAAAAGGGAACTTGAAAAAGTGTCTTTCCTTTTAAGAAAAGACGAAAAAGCGCGGAAAAGACTCATGAAAATTTCGCTTAAAAATCTCTCTAAAGGTCTGGAAGAATTTGCCAGGAGTAATGAAATTTCGATAGCGACAGACGGCTATTTTTATCCCTCTTCGCTTATATCCGCTTCGGTGGCAGCCATGGGCAATTCGTTCAGGCGGAAATACAGGATAGGCAGTCTTGAAAGGGGAATAGAGACGGGTAAACTTTTCTTCCTGAGAAAAGAGGCATGGCGCGAAATAAAGAAATGCGGAGCCGACCTGTATCTCGGGTGCCTTTTGTGCATGTACTATAGTGTCCAGGTCGCAGGTGGCGACCTGAAAAGTCTACTCTTAAGTGCTGAGAAAATTGCGGAAATTACGGAAAAGGCCTGTCTCTTATACACATCTCCGAGCCCACGAGACCTCTCTACATCTCGTATGCCGTCTTCTGCTTGAA
>CALEIX010000146.1 GCA_937898825.1 uncultured Elusimicrobia bacterium
ACTTTATCCTTTATCCTTTATCCTTTATCCTTTATCCTTTATCCTTTATCCCTTATCCTTTCCTGCCGTCCAGCCGTCCATCTGTCTATCATCCAGCCGTCCAGCCGTCTAACCGCCCGGACGCTATTTCCAGAGGATTGACTAAAATCAAAAATAAAATGCGCGAAAATATATTATAATTTACATAAGCCTCTTAAGGGGGTAGTATATGAAAAAAGTATTCGTAGATTGTCAAAAGTGCATATTCAAGAAAAACTGCCTGTCCTCGTTTTTGACTCCACTTCAAAGAAAGAAATGGAATCGCATTAAAGAAAGCTCTGCATGCTCAGACAAGGATTTCGTGTACCAGGAAGGGGAAACGTCTAAGGGAATTATGATGGTATGCAAAGGGCGGGTTAAAATTTATCTGAAGGATATGTACAATCAGCAAATGATTATCTGGATAAAGCACCCCGGCGACATGTTCGGACATATATGTTTTTTCAGCGGGGAGGAGTTTTTGGGAAATGCTGAGTGCATGGGGAATACCATCATCTCGGTGATCAAAGAAAAGGATCTCAAAACATTTCTCTCGGAAGATGTTTACAAACTGCTGCTCAACAGAATTTCCCTGGACATGCGGAAGATATTTTACAAACTGAAAGACACAGCTTACCTTCCGGCCAAAAACAAAATAGCACAAACGCTTCTAAATTACATATCCTACAAAACCCGCAATTCACTGACGCCGACCATATACGGACTCAAAAGAACCGAAATAGCGGAAATAACCGGTCTTGCGCTTGAAACCGTGGTGAGAACTCTGGCAAGTTTTGAAAAAAAAGGATTGATAAAACGGGAATTAAGAAGCATCAAAATACTTGACCTGGAAAGAATGAACAAACTTGCAAATCTTCAAAGAATTTAGTTCCATCATGTGCCAAACATCCTGTCGCCGGCATCTCCCAATCCCGGAACGATATATCCGCGATTGTTCAGTTTAGAGTCCACCGCAGCGGTTATAACTTTAACATCCGGATGTTTGCTTAAAAAATAATCGAGTCCCGCTTTGGCTGATATCAGGCACAAAAAAACAATATTTCTGGCTCCTTTGCTTTTGAGCATATTCACCGCTTCCACGGCTGAACCGCCGGTCGCAAGCATTGGGTCAAGTAAAACCACAAGACTGTTTTTTGAGCCCCTCGGCATCTTAAAATAATACCTCACAGGAGACAGGGTTTCCTCATTCCTGTAAATTCCTATATGGGATATTTGAGCATCGGGATAAATC
This sequence comes from uncultured Elusimicrobia bacterium, assembly GCA_937898825.1. Lineage (GTDB taxonomy): Bacteria > Elusimicrobiota > Elusimicrobia > Elusimicrobiales > UBA9959 > CALEIX01. The sequence goes on from CALEIX010000146.1 coordinate 1,271, forward strand.
ATTAAAGCGCCGTCCAGCATGCCAAGACCCGCCCTTAAAATAGTGACAAAAACTATATTTTGCGCAACCATCTTGCCTTTTGCCCGCGCCAGCGGAGTGTTAACACTTGTATTCTTCAACTTAACATCCTTGAGTGCTTCATAAACCATCAACATTGAAATTTCACCCGCAAGATTGCGAAATTCTTTCACCGGGGTTCTCCTGTCTCTAAGTCTGGAAATTTTATCCAATATGATAGGGTGGTCCACAATGAGAACCTTATTCATATCTTTTCTCCTATTTTATTATCTCACGCACCAATTTTCTTTTTCCAGGTTTTTTATCACTTATGACGACGGCAGTTTCAAACAGTTTCATGGCATTATTGATTTTTGACCTGTCGGAAGAATAGAGCCGCGCTATTGCATCTCCACGGCGGACATAACTTCCAACCTTTTTTTCAAGGCATATTCCGGCACCAAAATCTATTTCATCTTCTGCCCTCCCCCTGCCAGCGCCAAGTCGAACTGCAGAATAACCGATAATTCTTGAATCCAGTTTAGCCAGATATCCGTCTCTTGCGGCTCTGAAAACTTTAAGAAACGGCGCTTTCGGCAAATATCTGTCCGGGTCCAAGAGGACACGAACATCTCCTTTCTGCAGTTTTATCATTTCCGCCATTTTCTTCAATGCAGCTCCGCTTTTTAAAGCCCTTCTCACTTTTTCAGCACCTTCAATGGCGCTTGACGCCCTGCCAGCAAGAGACAACATCTGACCCCCCAGAGTAAAAAGCACTTCCATGAAATCCGAAGGAGATTCTTCGCCCAAAAGAATTTTTAGCGACTGAGCCATTTCATTCGCGTTGCCAACCACGCAACCAAGCGGTTCCTCCATTTCGCTCATTACGGCGGCACACTTAATGCCCAGACTTTCCGCCGTTTCCTTCAAAGCGCAGGCAAGCGCCCTGCTTTTTTTAAAATCTCTCAAAAACGCCCCCGAACCAAACTTGACGTCCAGCACCAACGCATTTATATCCTCGGCGTATTTTTTGGAAAGTATGCTGGCGACAATCAACGGCAGGGACTCGACAGTACAGGTAGCGTCTCTCAAAGAATAGATTTTCTTGTCGCTCGGCGCAAGTTTTTGAGTCTGACCGAACATAGCCACGCCTATTGTCTTAATCTGCCTTACAATCTCCGCCGAAGAAAGCCCGACCTTGAAACCTTTTATCGACTCAAGTTTGTCGAGAGTGCCGCCCGTATGTCCCAGGCCTCTGCCGCTCATCATTGGAACCGCAATCCCGCAGGCACACGCGGCAGGAGCCAGAACCAACGATACGCCGTCGCCCACTCCGCCGGTAGAATGTTTGTCTACTTTAGGCGCTTTGACAGACTTAAGATTCAACCTTTCTCCAGAACGCGCCATGGAACGAGTCAAAAAAGAAGTCTCTTTTCGGGAAAGTCCCCTGAAATAAACCGCCATAAGCCAGGCCGAAAGCTGATAATCCGGCACGTTCCCAGAAGCTGCAGAAATTGCTATAAAATCCATTTCCTCGGCGGAAAGTTCCTCTCCGTTTCTTTTCTTGAGAATAATTTCTGTCATCTCCATACAAAACCGCCTCAAACTTCCGCAAGAGTCTCTTCAATAATCATTTTTATTTTAGGGCTGACAATTTTTCCAAGTTCAAGCACTTCCTTGTGCTCGAGAGTTTCAGGCGATATGCCGCTTGCAAAATTTGAAACCCAGCATATACCAACTACTTTCATCCCAAGTTGCCTTGCAGCCGTAACCTCGGGAACTACGGACATCCCGACCACATCCCCGCCAAGCATCCTGTAAGCCTTAACTTCTGCCGAAGTTTCGTAAGACGGACCGCTTACAGCAAAGTAAACCCCTCTGTGAATCCTGAAAGAATTCCTGCGCGCTGTCTTGAACGCAAAATCAGAAAGCCGGCGGTCATAGGGCTTGCTCATATCGGGAAACATTTCTCCGAATTCTTTTGAATAGTTCCCAATCAGAGAATTGGAACCCATAAAATTAATGTGGTCGGTAAGAATCATCAAATCCCCGGGTTTAATCTTTTTTTTCATGGAGCCCACAGCAGCCGTGACGATAAGGGTTTTAACCCCGAGAAAACTCAATATTCTTATCGGCATTGCTATGCAGTTCATCGGCATCCCTTCATAGTAATGAAACCTTCCCCGCATTATGACCAGGTCCTGCCGACGGCATCTTCCGAAAATTAATTCTCCTTTGTGTCCCTCAACGGTGGTTTTCATAAAACCGGGTATTTTTTCATAAGGCAGAGTTATTTTGTCTCTCAAAGAAGGCATAGAATCTGTCAGACCGCTGCCCATTATCACGCCCACTGCCGGTTTTTGGGTAGATATTTTTTTCCTGAGATAGACGGCAGCTTTTTTAACTTTCATGATTTCCTCTTTTGTTCTATTCATAAGTTTATCAGATATAATACCTACGGGAGCCGAAGGCGTTTTCAATATGCTCTATGTTTTTGTCCGAATCTATAGCCACGACATCAAATCTGGGTTGCAAAGCGATGCCGTTCTTTTTAATGTAAGAAACGGCGGTCTTAATTATTTTCTTCTGTTTGGAATGAGTAACCGCTTCAAGAGGGGAATAAAGAGAATTTTCGCCTCTACCCTTCACCTCCACAAAACATATAAAATCTCCCATTACCGCTATTATGTCTATTTCACCCATGGGACTGATATATCCTCTTTCAACAATTCTAAAACCTTTGCTTTCAAGATAATCGCAGGCCATTTCCTCATACTCGCCGCCGATTGCTTTCATCCCTTCACCCCCGCGAAAGTTTTCCTGTGATAAGGGGTTATGCCCTTGCTCCTTATGAGAGATATATGTTCTCTGGTTCCATATCCTTTATGCCTTGAGAAGCCATACCCCGGGCAGGCTAAATCAAGAACATTCATCCAATTGTCCCTGACAACTTTGGCGAAAATGCTCGCCGCGGCGATAGACAGCGACTTTGAATCGCCCTTTTTAACGGGCATTTGCGAATAATTAAATTCCCTTATCTTCCACGGACCGTCAACAATAAAAAGATGCGCCTCTGGAAAAGGATGAAATGATTTTACCAGGGATAAAGCCGCCTTGCGCATAGATAAAAAAGTAGCGTTTAAAATATTCATTTTGTCTATTTCGTTGTTTGTGGCGTAACCAAAGCCAAATCTTACTCCGCCTTTTATCATCCTGTGAACCAATTTTTCCCGCTTTGTGGGGCAAAGTTTCTTGCTGTCCGTAACCTCCGCAAGGGAGGCAAAAAGGCGAAGGGGAACAAAAGCGGCCGCTGCCACAACAGGTCCTGCAAGCGGGCCCCTTCCCGCTTCATCCACACCTATTAAAACATCCACGGAGCGTTCTTTGATTATTTGCCTGTCAAATTCTTGAAGGGAATTTCGAGTCACTGGGTATTTTTCATTCTTATTTTGAATTCGCCGGTTCCTGGGTCTGCACATTATCAGGAGGATTTTCATCCAGATTCGTTTCAGCACTCTCCTCCCGCGCCGGGGCCACCTCTTCATTCTCCTGAGGCAGATGAGAAGGCGGCGTGCTTTTCTTCATTTCCTGCACATTGGCTGCTCTGCCCGAAAGGCGCCTGAGATAATACAGCTTTGCCCTTCTCACCCTTCCTCTCTTCACCACTTCTATCTTATCTATTCTCGGAGAATTGTGAGGAAAAATCCTTTCCACCCCGACCCCATAAGAGGTTTTTCTTACGGTGAAAGTTTGGGGCCTTACAGCTATCACCACTCCGTCAAAAATCTGTATTCTTTCAGTATTCCCCTCGATAACCCTGGTATAAACCTTCACGGTGTCTCCCGCTTTGTATTCAAATTTATTTTTCATAATACCTCCCGGCGCCGCAGCGTGAAAGCAAATCTGGTCTTTTGCATTTTGTTATCTCCAGCGACTTCTTCTTTCTCCATTCTTCTATTAATTTGTGATTCCCGCTCAGGAGAATCTTCGGCACTTCCATCCCGCGCCATTTTTCAGGACGCGTGTATTGAGGCGGCTCTATGATATAATCGGAAAAACTTTCCTTTTTCAAAGCCTCTTTCTTTTTTAAAACTCCAGGCAACCGGCGAGATATGGCGTCCACAAGAACAACGGCGGCAGGTTCTCCACCCGAGAGAATATAGTCGCCTATGGACAACTCCATATCAACATAGCGACTTATTCTATCGTCTACTCCCTCGTACCTTCCGCACACCAGAACAAGATGTTTTTTCCTGGCCAACTCTTCTACTATAGTTTGCGTAAGCAACTTTCCGCCGGGAGTAAAAAGAATTACAGTAGAGTTTCTCCTTTTTACATTTTTAACCGCCCTATAAAGCGGCTCCGCCATCATAACCATTCCCGGTCCGCCGCCGTAGGGTCTATCATCAACTGTTTTATGCCTGTCAGAAGTGAAATCCCGTGGATTGGAAAAACCTATTTTAACTATCCCTTCTTTTCTCGCCCGTCCGACTATACTCCCTGACAAAGGAACACTCACCATTTTCTCAAAGAGCGTAACGATATCTATTTTCATCAGACTATATCAATAAAAACCTTTTTCCCGTCTTTTGCGGCTACAGCCTGAAGAAAATTCCTTATGGATTTTATTATTCTTCCTTCTTTTCCTATCAACTTTCCCCTCTCGGAAGGGGGGAGGGAAATTTTGAATCTTATGGCATCAGCTTCATCAGAATAATTAACATTCAAATTCCGGATGCCCGTCAGGGTATTGACTATGTAGGTTAACGCTTCTTTCATAAACACCTCTTTCCTAAACTTTATCAGATTCCTGAGAAATTTTCTTTACGAGCGATGAAACCGTCTGTGAAGTCCTGGCGCCACATTTAATCCATTTCTCATAATTAGCAGCTTTTATGTGAACCTTATCTTTCAACTTATCAGCCCTGGGATTATAATGACCGAGAACTTCAAGAGGCTTTCCAAATGGCCCTCTTTTCTTTTCTATGGCCACTATCCGATAATGAGGTTGTGTTCTTTTTCCAAAACGCTGAAGTCTAATAACAACTGCCATGCTTTCCTCCTATAAAAGGCAAATCTGGACGAATGATAGTTTATATATTATATTATTTTTGCGAAAAAAGGGCAAAATTTGAACACAGCAGTAAGCAGAAAACCATTCTATATGAAATGTGCTCTTAAATTCCGGAACATGGCAATTATCTCTTTCTGCTTTCGTGAGTTGAAAAAGGAATTACCCATAACAAGACAATCCGCTCCTGCATCAACCAGTTTAGCAACATTTTTCGGGGTTATTCCTCCGTCCACCTGAATCCATATTTTCTTTCCAAGGCGGTTTATCTCTTTCCTGACAAGACGTATCTTTTCAAGCGAAGACGCTATAAACTCCTGCCCACCAAAACCGGGATTCACGCTCATAACCAAAACCAGATTTACAATTTCAAGAAAAGGAAAAATTTTTTTCGCGTGAGTCTGCGGTCTTAATGTTATTCCTGCTTTAACATTCAGCTCTTTTATTAGCTTTATGGATTTTGACGGTTCCTTCGATTCTACATGCACGGTAATCAGGTCTGCTCCGGCTTTTGCGAAGGGAACAACAAATTTCACGGGATTTTCAACCATTAAATGAACATCGACTGGTTTTGAGGTTATTTTTTTAACGCATCTGAGAATGTGTGGACCGAAACTCAGGTTGTCCACAAAGTGCCCGTCCATAATATCCACGTGCAGCCAATCCGCTTTTAACGCGTTTTTAAGACTCCTTTTCAGGCAGGAAAAGTCCGCGGAAAGTATGGAAGGATTAAGGGCAATTTTTCCCGAAGGAGGCGGAAAAAAAGATTTGAACATTATTTTATCCGTCTCTCCTCAACCATTATTCCATTGACGAAAATACGCACTTTTTCAATGCCGGTTTTCGGAATGGTCAGCTCTATTTTACTTCCAGGATCTCTCAAACCGTTAAAAATCTCTTTGTCACCATCCAAACTAACCGCCACTATCCGAACGTGCCTTTGCGAGCCACCCTGAGTGAGCTGATAGGAAATCTTGTATTCATTCTCGCCAAATTGCGAAGCTTTATGACCGCTTATCACAAACGAGAATTCTGTTTTCTCGTTCACCACCGTATCGCTTGCCGGCATTTGCTCCAGAACCGTGCCGTAGGGAAACAAAGATTCCGGATCCTCCGTAACATTAACCGCGAAATTATTGTCCGAAGCCCATTTATAAACTTCGTCTATTTTCTTTTGCTTGAAATCCGGCATGAGGGTTATGGAACTCGGGGGAAGACCAGCCGAAATCACCAGCTGCACCATCGAATTTTTTGAAACGCTGGATTCGGCTGCCGGGTCCTGAGAAAGGACCGTTCCTCTTTGCGCCTTGAGAGAAAAAGCCTCCGTCACCTCTCCCAAAACCAGGCCCCGCTGTCTTAAGAGAAGTTCAGCGTTTCTCATCGGAAGACCTATAAGATTGGGGACAAAAACCGAAGCCCCGCCCTGGCTGAAAACAACTCTTATGATTTTGTGTTCTCTCACGGTCATTCCCGCCTGCGGAGTCTGTCTGAGAACCGTGCCGACAGGAACCGAATCATCAAATTCAAAGCCGCTCACTTTAAGGGCGAGGTTGTTTTCGGAGATGAGCCTTAACGCGCTCAAAGCGGATTTCCCCTTTACATCCGGCACAATAACCTCCTTCCTGTGATGTATCACGCTCTCCATTGCTATGTAGAAAAAATAATAGGTCAGAATAAAAAGAAAAATCGTTACGCCCGCAATTTTCAAAAAGAACATAATATTAAGTTTCCTGGAAACGCTTTTATGATATGAGATTGGAGAAACCGTCATTTAATCTGCGCCATTTTTTCCAGTATCGCCACCCTTTCCTCTATCGGGGGATGGGTAGAAAAGAGCTTGCTTATTCCTCCACCTGAAAGGGGGTTTACTATGTACATGTGCGCCCTGGTTGGGGAGAGTTTATATCCCCTTGAAAAAGCCGAAATTTTTTTCAAAGCTGAAGCAAGTCCCAATGGGTCTGCGGTAAGCTTTGCTGCCCCGGCATCAGCAGCATATTCCCTGCTTCTTGAAATCGCTAACTGAATTATAGTAGCAACTATAGGCGCGACAATCAATAAAACCAAAGAAACCAATATATTGCCTCCCTCGTCGTCGTCTCTTGAAAAACCGCCGAAAAGCGAGGCGTAGTACGCGAAATTTACAAGAGTGTAAATTGTCCCCGCCATTACACTGACAATGGTTGAAATAAGAATATCCCTGTGCAATACATGACTTAACTCATGCGCGAGAACTCCTTCTATCTCCCTCTCATTGAGGGCCCTAATCAATCCTCTGGTGACGGCTACCGCCGCGTGTTTTGGACTTCTGCCGGTGGCGAAAGCATTCGGCATATCAGTATCCATAAAATAGACCTTAGGCGCGGGAATGCCTACGGATTGAGCAAGGCGGTTAACTATGCGCCATACCACGGGCAGCTCTGACTCTGAAACAGGACGAGCGCCTGACGTGGCGAGTATTATTTTATCAGAAAACCAGTACGCAAAAACGTTGGAAAAAATTCCGAAAATCAAGGCTATTACAAGCCCGGTCTTCCCGCCCAAAGTTTGTCCGACAAAGAGGACAAAAAGCATCATCGCCGTCATAAGAAAAGCAGTTTTAAATGTGTTCATTTAACAGCCTCCGCCTCCACCATTCCCGCATCGTTCATCATAGCATCGCCGGGATGCAAATCTCGATGCGGGAATGTCTTTCTCCAAAAACCACACTAACACAACCGTTTTATGAAAAAGCCTTACGGCAAATTCACTAGCCACGGAGCGTATCTCCTGCTTTCAGCCTTAACCCATTGATAAAATCAAACGCATTCATTTCCTTTTTTCCCTCCGGATGAACACGGCTTATAAATAAGCATTCATCAGAACATTTTATATAAAAGCCCTTGTTTCTTTCAATCAAACATATCTGTCCCGTCACAAAGTTTTCTGAATTGCTCCCCCCGGGCCTGTACTCCGCCTTAAGCACCTGAACAACCATTTGCCTTGCGCGCAGTAGAAATCTGGCCCCTGGACCAAGACAAAGCCCGCGAATTTTATTGTAAACGGCCATAGCCGAATCTGAAAAATCAATCCATGAAAAAGATTTCTCCACTTTGGGAGCGTATGACACTTCGCCCTTCTGAGGAATTCTTATAATCTGGCCCTTTTCAATTTTCCCCAGACATTCCATAAGCATTCTGGTTCCTTTTGGGCACATTTTGCCCAAAAGACTCCGCGCATCATCCTCAATTTTTATACCGACCTTCTCCTGAACAAATAGGGGCCCGGCGTCCATTTCCTTGTCTATCCAGAAGATGCTTACACCACTTTCTTTTTCCCCGTTTATTAACGCCCACTGAACGGGGGCAGCTCCTCTGTATTTGGGGAGCAGAGAAAAATGAACATTCAAAAATCCAATCCTCGCCAGTTTAAGTGCCCCTTCCGGGATAAATCTTCCATAAGCCACTGCCACGCATAAATCAGGTTTTAGATTTGAAAGGACTTCTTTTATCTCTTTGCCCGAGCAGGGGTGAAAAAGACGGAGTTTCTTCTGGTTGGCAAATTTGGAAAGGGGAGAAGGACAAATATTAAGTCCCCTGCCGGCTGCCTTATCAGGGCGGGATATTACAGCCTCAGGTATATATCCCTCCTTCATCATGCTATCAAGGAAGAAACAGGATATTTCCGGCGTTCCCAAAAAAACGATTTTCACCCTTTTGCCTCCTTAATCCTATTTGGCAACATACGCTGAATTTAAACTTAACGATTCTCTCTTTTCCACCGGCTTTCTTTTGCCATGGATGACTCGTCCATCCTGGCCCATTCTTTCTTCAGTTTCCTTAGCACAGGTTTAAGTTTTACTCTTGTTATAAGCGGCAGTCTTTCTATAAAAGTAATCCCGTTGAGATGATCTATTTCATGTTGGAGAGCTCTTGCCAGAAGTCCATCCGCACAAATTTCTACTGGCAGCCCCTTGTCATTTAGCGCTTTCACTTTTACTCTGGAAAAACGTTTGACCTCTGTGAAAAGTCCCGGAAAAGACAGACACCCTTCCTGCCCTTTTTGCGTCCCGCTTTTTGCCATTATCTCCGGATTGATAAGAACATAATCCTTAAACTCATTGTCCGTTATCTTATCTCTGATAACTGTAAGACGCATGTTTAGGTTTATCTGATTCGCCGAAAGTCCCATGCCTCCGGCAAAAATCATTGTGTCGAACATATCTCTGATTATTGCTCCGAGAAGTTTCCGTTCCTTTGAAAAATTCACGGGCCTTGTCTTTTTCTTTAATATTTTTTCTCCGTATTTCACCACTCGTCTAACAGCCATGAGACACCACCTTAATTGAGTTCATAAGAAAGTTTTCTCCCCTGCCATATGATTTTAACCTTCACAGGGCGCGTTTCAAAACCTTGCGATTTTAACAAACCCCAGGTCATGGCGAGACGCTCCAGCTGCGCCTCCGCCCCCATGGTGCCCGAAACGCCGAGAATAACCTCGTCTACTTTTAAGGAAGCCGCTGCCTGCATTATGGAATAAAACGGGTCGTTTGAAAATAAAAGAAGGGGAATGATTGTTTTTCCATATTTTTCCGCCAGAAGTATTATATCTTTGAAGAGGTCCTTATCCCCTTCGCCTATCGGACTTTCCTCCCTGCCGAATTCCATTATCTTGCTTATTTTAGCAGACATGACGATAATGTCAGCGGTTTCATCATCAACTGCGGCAAGAACATGTTTTAAGTGGACAAGATTGTTCGGGTTTCTGACGGGAACTAAAATCCGCCTTTCTTTCTTGAGTTTTGGAAGAAGTTCGAGAATATCATTTTCCCTGCTTAAATTCAATTTTTCGTCTATTTCGGGCTCGTCTTCATAAAGACGCGTTTTTTTGGAATTTAGTTTTTCGGATATCTGGAATATCATAAAAAACACCCCGGAGAAAATAACGCCGGATACAGTAGCCACATTTTTCGTAACGAGATTAATAACCGCCGTAACAAGCAGCACCAGAAAAACCAAACTTAACCCCAGGGGCACGTAAATGTTTTTTATTTTTATATTCAGCGGAAAAAGCCAGCCTCTTTCATAACCCGGGTCCTTAAAGCGCAAAACGATAAGCGACAGTGTGTCAAAAACCAGACTCCAGAGCACCCCAAAAGCGTAAGCCTCTCCCAGTAGATAAATATCTCCCCGCGAAATGAGCACAATGGAGATTTGCGCAACAGCTATAACATTTATCATTCTGTGGGTGGTGCCGTATTTTTTATGTATCTGCCGAAACCAATCGTGAAGTATCCCGTCCTCAGCCACCCGGTTAAGCATGCCGTTAGCGCCCACCATTGAGGTGTTTACGGCGCCTATCAGGATAAGTCCGCCGGAAACAACAACTAAAATCTGCAGCATGAATCTCGCGGCATAAGGTCCATGCAATTCCATCGCCAGGCCGCTCAAGAGATTGTCGGCATACCTGGTCGCTATCTGTTCATAGGGTATTATCAAAGAAGATATGAAAGTGAGAACTCCAGTGAACATGAAACTTGCCGCAAAGACTATCAACGCCGTCTTTTTAAGATTTTTTATTTTCGGATCTTCTATTTCCCTGTAAACCTGAGCCATAGTCTCCAGACCGCTCAACGCCAGAATGGAATGTCCAAAAGCCATAAATATGCCCAGAAGACCGATTGGTCTCATCCAATCTATATATTTCGCCCATCCAAGTGCTTCTTCAGTGAAATGAATTTCAAACGGCGGTAATTTAAATCCGCGTATCCACAAAGTATAAAGCGACCACGCGAACAAAACCGCAGCTATGACTGCGACAAAACTGACTATTTTAACATTTGTGTCGCTGGATTCGCCCACGCCTTTTATGTTTTTCCTCCAGAAATAGGAAATAACGGCGACTCCGAAAAACATGGCGAAAATCTTAATCGGGAAATTAAAGTCCGCACCGGAAATATGAAAAAGATTACTCGCAAGATACCCCAAATAAAGTCCGGCACTTGTCGCGCTTATCGGGCCGGTGACCACAAAATCAAACATTAACGCCGAAACTGCCATTTTTGCCATCACCTTGCCTATCGCCCGGCGCACCACCACATACACCCCGCCCCTAACGAACATTCCGCAACTTTCCACATAAACCGCGAGCATCGCCCCCGCAAAAAGCATGACCGCCAGAATAAACCATGGGAAAGCCGCGCCGAACGACTTCATGGCTATACCACCGGCGTAGTAAGCGCTGGAGCCAAAATCGCAAAGCACTATGGAAGCTGCGCGCCAAAAAGAAATAAAACTAAGCATGGCAGTGCTTAAAACGAACACCTGTTTGAATTTTGAACTTTTTCTCTGATTTGGATTCATTCGGCGGATTTAATCATGTTCAGGACCGCTCTCGGACGACCCAATTTAACCATTCGGTCTATAAATTCCTCGGTGAAAATCTGGGAAAGCCTGGATAAAATATATAAATGCTTTTGAAAGAAACCCGACTTATGCGGAGTGAGAAGAAGAAAACAAGCTCTTACCCTTATTCTGCTTTCCGGGTCCTCAAAGCCGTTCATCAAAAGAGCCAGCGCGCAATAAAATCTGTCTATTTCAGAGAGTTTGGCGTGAGGTATATAAAAACCCGTTTCAAGCACATTGTTCAATTTCTCAACCTCAAGCACCTTCTCCATCAAATACTTCTCGGTCACCTCATCCGCAATTTGCGGGTAAACCTTTGAGGTAAGAAATTTCACAGTCTCATTTTTGTCAATTTTTCTGTCTATGAAGTAGATATTTTGGACTCGAAGGATGGAAGAAATCGCAATTTTATCCTCTTGTATGTTCATGCAAGAAAGGTATAATTATATTATCATTATCCTTTTATACCAGTCAAGGTATTCTTAAATGAACTAATACGGGCTGCGAAAAGGGAGGTGTGAAAAATTAAGGTATGAAGGAACTGATTGTATTAAAAACAACCTTGAGAGAATGCGGCGCGGTATGCAGGAAATTTCTCGGCAAGGTAACTTATTCCCTCAAGGGGCGCGCCAATCTCCTTACCAAAGCGGATATTGCCTCTCAAAAAAAGGCATCTGACATCATAGGCAGCGCATTTCCGGGCCATACGATAATCGCTGAAGAAATGAAATCCTTTAACTATAAAAAGGAATCTTTGTGGATAATAGACCCCCTGGATGGAACTACAAACTACGCGCATAACTTTCCGGTTTTTAGCATTTCCATTGCCTTTTTAAAAAAAGGCGTTCCGCTTCTTGGCGGAATCTATGACCCTTCCAGAAACGAAATGTTCATCGGCATAAGGGGAAAGGGATCTTTTTTAAACTCAAAAAAAATACGGGTATCCGGCACAAACAGACTCTCAAAATCTTTGCTTGTCACTGGTTTTGCATACGACCGGGCAGAAAAAGCCGATTTTTACTGCGGATTTTACTCAGATTTTCTGAAGGTTTCTCACGACATAAGAAGAACCGGGGCCGCCTCAATTGATATGGCCTGGCTTGCCTGCGGAAGGACTGATGGCTACTGGGAATTTAATTTAAAGCCGTGGGACGTGGCCGCGGGGAAACTAATCGTCGAGGAGGGAGGAGGAAAAGTAACGGATTTTTCGGGAAGAAACTGGAGCAATCTTTCCGACTGGGGCAGGGAAACTTTGGTAACAAACGGAAAGGTGCACGCCGAAATGCTTAAAATAATCAAACGAAAACTGGTTGCTACTGAGACTCAATAACCGTAAATCTCACGTTGCAAATCACACAAGTGCGACCCTTAAGGGTCGCCAAATATTCTTTCCGTCGATATAGTACGACCGTCCCAAATACTCCTACCCAAAACACTCCCTACTCAATCACTCCCTACCCCTAACACTCCTACCCCTAACACTCCTACCCCTAACACTCCTACCCCTAACACTCCCGCATTGAACGCGAGTTCGCAACCCACGACCCAATGCGGGAGTGTAGGTTAGTGTATATTAGCGTAAGTTTGCAACCCACGACCCAATGCGGGAGTGTAAAACAAGCACACAATTTATCCTCCTTCGCAGAAGACCACGGGCGTTCCTCCGTCACTAAAATTATGGAGGGACAAGAAGCCGTGGATGAATGCGAGAGAAGACCCTTCCGAAGCCTTCTTGTCCTTCCCTCCTTCGTTAAAACTTCGGAAGGGCGAGCGTAGCCCTGGCGTAGTAGGAGGCGTAGGATGGCTTGCCCTTCCGTAGCCTTTGGCGTAGGAGGGTGTAATGAAGCTTCGGAGGATTCCGCTCTGATACCTCGGCTGTTAAGCCGAGGAGATTCATATTCTTGTCGGTATCCCTGCATATCCCATTATTTCCACCACGGGTTTTCCCGCGGAATCAAACACAAAAATATCATAAATGCTTCTGCCTTCTTTTTCACCTTTGTAAAGCGAGTAAACAAAAAGTGTCTCAGAGGGATTGGTCGAATGCAACGTTATCTCGCCTGCAGCGTCCGGCAAAGACAATGTTTGTGAAAAACGAATATCCCTGTAGGCGGAGTTCTGGAAAGCGGCTTCAATAATCATTGGGAAAAAAATCAGGTTTTCGTTTTTATTTTCCCAGAGAGGAGCCTTTGGCTTTTTATAAACGCCGAGGACATATTTTCGCTCAACATTTATTATTCCGTCTAAGACCTGGAAACTCGGTCCGTGGAAGTAGGTTTTATAAATTTCGTCTTTTGTCACTTTGTATCTGAAATTTTTGGGGATGTCCGGCATGGCTGTTTGCGAAAATTTTGAATGCGTCTTTCCGCCGTATTCAGCCGTAAAGTGCGTTCTTGTTTCTCCGAGTTTTATTCCTTTTGCGGTTATAAAATCCGATTTTATTTTCATGTGCAGAATTCCGCCCTTATTTTCCGCTTTTATCTGCACTTTGAGCGGTCTGTTTTTATGGAGTTTGATAGGAAGAGAAAATTTTATGTTCTTGAGAAAGCGGGGATTTTCTTTGAGAAAGCAGGCAACAGTTTCAGCGAAGGTTTCTATACCCATGACGCCCGGAACATAAGGCACCAAATTTATCGAATGGTCAGCGAGGTACGGGTCCTTTTTCAAGCTAAATTCCTTCGATGCCTCCATTTCCTCCTCGCGAACCTGTTCAAGAAAGTGAAAAGACGAACGGGACGAATTTCCCGCGAAATTCGGGTCGTATTTAAGTTGTTTGTCCAGGTCCAGTTTGCCGAGACTTCGCGTGAGCAGTATTTCGCAAACATCTCCATATGTGAGCTCGTTTAAAACAGCGCGCATTCCTTCTTCAGGGTAAAGAAATTCTACCCCCTGAGATTGGAGAAAGGCCTGTACGCCCGGGCGAGTGGCCATTCCTATATTGGCATATCCCGTCATATCAATTGCCACTGCTCTGTATCCCTTGTTTTTAAGACTATGCGCCAGTTTTGATATATAATCGCTTGCGGCTGCATAGTCCGACTGGCCTAAATTTCCGAATTTTCCGGCGATGGAGGAAATCATGACAAAGAACCCCTTTTCCTTCACTATGGCAGCGTTGAGAAAGTTCATTACACTGGTGGCCTTGGTGTTGAAGACTAAAGTGAATTCCTTTAATTCTTTTTCCGTCATAAGTTTTGACCTTTCTATACCGGCAAAGTGAACCACTCCGTCTATTTTTCCGTACTTATTTTTGATTAAACCCAGTACTCTGTCAAAATTCTCTTTGTCATTGAGGTCGCAAAAATGATATTCCGCTTTGGCGCCGGCTTCCCTGAGTTTTTCAAGTGTTTTATGAAGAGTTGCCGAGTCCTTTATCTTGGAAAATTCCCTTTCCAGCATAACTGGCGTGGTTTTGGGATTCGAAGTTTTCATTTTTTTCCACAATTCGTTTTTCAATTTATTGAGTTCTTCTTCGTTCATATGAGCCCATTTTTCCGATTCGCTTCCGTACGAGATTACGTCTAAAATAATTATCTCCGGAGAGTATGAGTCGGCTAACATCCGGGCAAATAACGCTCCCAGGCCCCTGCCGCCTCCGGTAATTATTATCCGCTTTCCTTTCAGATTTAATTTTCCCGAGCTTGTATCGAGGGTCTCGGCTGCAGCGACGAGGGTGGAGCGTCTGCCGTTGTCATAGCATATAGTGGTTTTCTCGTCAGAAAATTGTATTTCGTACAAGGTCTTTTGAACTATGTATTTTGCGTTGGCTTTCGGGTCAAAGTCTATCAATTTCACCCTTGAGTCCTCCAGTTCCTTTCTGGCGCAGAGGGTTATTCCGTTTATGGCACCGCTGATAGGGTTGAAAGCGTTTTTTGTTTTATAACCGAAAGCTCCATCGACTGCGGTTACCGAAGCAAGAAATGTTCTGCAACCTTCCTCCGGTTTTGACAGGGAAGGGGCGAAATGTTTCAGGGATATAAAAAGAGGCAGCGCGTATTTCTTTAAATCTTCAAAAGCGTTGGTGGATATGCCAGGAGATTTATTTTCGATTCCAAGGAGATAGAATATCCCCTTGAATTGGTGCTTTTTGCCCATTTCACTGAAAATCGTGGAAATCTCTTCTGTATTTTTCCAGTTTACATGGGTGGCGTCGGGGGGCAATTTTCCTTTTTTGGAGGTGAATAAATGCGATTTAATGTTCAGTCTGGAGAGTTCTGAGCGCAGATTTTTTGCGAGGCTCATGTCATCGCAAAGAATAGCGACAGGATTTTTACTTGAGAATTTGTTGATTACTTCCTTCTCAACTTTTGCCTGAACTATTTTCACTGCGTAGCGAAAATGGCTTTTTGGGATTTTGGGAATCCCCGGTTCAATCTGTTTCGTTTTTTGGCTTGTGACATCTGCGGTTTGCGGCTTGCTGCCTTGAACCTGCATGCCTTTTTCGCTCATCACGTAATTTATGCAGTGACGTATGGTGGGATAGTCTTTGAGCGAGAGATTCTCCTTTCTCGGGAGATTAAAATGCTCGCGGATTGCGGCGAAAAGTTCGGCCTGCTTGACCGTGTCAATGCCCAGGTCGGCTTCCATGTCCAGGTCAAGTTCAAGCATGTCTTTTGGATAACCGGTTTTTTCGGTCACAAGATGAATAATCGTTTCTTCGATATTTTTCCCGGGGTCTTTTTCAATTGTAAGTGTTTGCGTTGTTGCCAATTTTGTTTTTGGTTTGAGAGCCGTTTGAACGATTGGCGCCGGCTCAAACCCCGTTTGCGGTTTATGGCTAACAATAGGTTCGGCAGGGCGTTTATCCGGTGTTTTCCTTCTGTCAGCTGCTGTTTTTTTATCCTTTATTCTCAACGTGTTGTAAACCACTTCGAGTTCAGGATCGTCGTCGCCGGATATTTTCTTCAGCCAGTCTTTGTATTTATTCGCATTTTCTATTCGGGGTTGCCCTTCGGTATATGTTTTCTGAATGAAGGACATTCCCATATGTGAGCCGAAACCGGCGGCAAATCTCAACGCGAATTCCAAATCGTATTTTCCACCTTTTGAAAGATTTATTCCTTCCAGTTCCGGGTCGGGCACCTTGTAATTGGCTATGGGAGGAACTATGCCGGTGTTAAGTGCCCTTATGGCTATTGCGTCTTCCAGTGATGCGCCCATAGTATGACCTGTAAATCCTTTGACATTGCTAACGATAACGTCTTTGACGCAGTCGCCAAAGGCCTTTTTAAGAGCTTTTACTTCCGCTGAGGCGCTCCCGCCTCTCGCCGGGGTGTACGTTTCGTGAGAAATAAATACGGTTTTGCGGGCAAAATCTTTTTTGTCCATTCCATATATTTTTTCCACTCTTTTTATAAATTTTTCCATGATTTGAGAAACATGTTCGGTGTCAAGTTTTGTGGCATGGAAGGCGCTGTTTGCCGCTTCTGAAAGAAGAAGTCTTGCCAACGGTTTCATGCCTCTTGAGCGCACAAGGGTTTCATCCTCAATGATGAGTCCCACTGAAGCCGAGCCGACTATTAGTCCATGGCGCCTTTTGTCAAATGGAAGCGCGGCCTCGGATATCCTTGCTTTATTGGTCGCTGAACCGGAAGCCAGGAAACCCGGCATGGTCCATTCCTGAACGGTTTTGCTTGTAATGTCGTCTGCGGCGATGATTGCCACCCTTTTTGCCTTACCTGCTCTTATCCATGATTCTGCGACATGAACTGCCTGAGTGGTGGAAGAGCAGGCAGCACTCAGGTGGATTGTGGGGCCTTTTGCTCCTACCCACTGGGCGAACTGACTGTCGGCTATGGGTATGATTCTGAGGAGAAAATTCTGGCTGAAATGGTGTTTCTCCTTCTGATTTCCCTTCTTGTATTGGCTGAAATTTTTCGCCAGCCATTGTCTCAATACGTTTTTTTCCTCTTCCGGAAGTTTCCCGGATATTCTGTCGTATATTTCCCACATTTCTTCATCACTCTTGCCTTTGTGGACGTAATTGAAGTAATCCACAATTTCTCCGATAAGGGTGTCGAATATCGGAAAGGCGGAGGCGAAGATAACCCCCATTTCGTTGCCTATGTCTTCCGGCAATGCCCATTTAAGGGGCAAGTAACCTCCGGTTGTGGTTTTTTTGTAATAGTGGATAAGCGGAATGCCCGCGTCTTTAAGAGCGAGCACGCCTGCGCCTATCGCCATTCTAAATGTGTCGCCGAGTGCTTTCACGATAGTCGGGGGCAGACCGAATTCTTTTTCTATGTCGAATTGTCCCTTCCTTGCCGAAAGCTTTATAGCGTCCTCTGCTGAATCCACGATTTCTATTCTGGAATCTCCCGTTGGAGATTTAACCACCCGGACTATATTTTTTTCGATCTGCCTTTTTCTCCATTCCTCGGGTATGGGCTCTATCATGTTTTTCCCCGCCAGAATTTCGTCAAGGTTCTTTTCACGGAAAAGATTGTCCCAGGTTCCGGGGGTTCCCCCCGCTATTCCCGAAAAAACAATGGTATTGAAATTAAAACCGAATTTTTCGGCCAGTTCCGATATTTCCCTTGATTTAGGAGAAGATGCCGAGTATGAATAAGAGGTATCTATTTCAGTTTTCTTTTCTTCTGCGTTCAGGTTAGTTTCTTCCTCTGCCGTGGCCCAGCCGAGATAGTACGGATTGTAGTAAACATTACCTTTTTCAAGGTGTTTGTCGGACCATTTAAGGTTAAAGCCAAGGGCCATGAGATTGGACAGGAGATCGTTGAATTCAAGAATCCCTCCTCTCTTTGGATGGTTGGATGCCAGGATGGTGATGTCTTTTTTATCCCTGAGAGTGGCGGTTGCAAACGCGCTTAAAACCCGCTTTGGTCCGCATTCTATGAAAACTCTCGCCCCGTCGGCATACATTCTTTCAATCTGCTTGATGAATTCCACGGGGCTCACCATTTGTTTTATCAGCAAGTCGTATATACCTTTTGTTTCGTCTGGAAAGTAATCCGCCGTTACATTTGAGAGCAGGGGAATTTTGGCGGAAGATATCGGTATCCTTTCAAGGAATTCTCTGTAAGGTTTCATCGCCGGCTCTATTATCGCAGAATGAAAAGCGTGCGAAACCGGTATTTCCTGCGCCTGGACCCCTTTTTCAATAAACGTTTCTATTGCTTGTTCAACAGCTCTTTTTTCGCCCGCTATTACGGTTTGTATGGGGCAGTTTTTATTTGCGCATATGACGTAACCTCTGATTTTTTCGAGCTCTTTTTCCACGTTGCCTGCGGGCCAGGCTATCGAGGCCATTTTTCCGGGGTCTTTCACTTTTATGTGAGACATTTCTTTTGCTCTGCTGGTTACCGCTCTTAAGCCGTTTTCAAATGTGAAAACCCCGGCGGCAGTGGCAGCGGCATATTCTCCTAGACTGTGTCCGCATGCCATGTCTGGTTTTATCCCGAAGGAGGTGAGAAGGCGCATCATTGCTATGTCCGCTGTCAGAACGGCGGGTTGGGTCATCTGGGTTTGTTTTATTGCAGATTCTCTTTTCTCAAGTTCTTCCTTATTCTCGTCAGACTTGGACCAGAGCACATCCGTTATTTTCACATTTATCATTTTCTCAAGTATTTCATCCGCCTCGTCAAAAGTTTCCTGAACGACTTTGTATTTTGCCGCCAGATCCCGCATCATATCCACGTATTGAGAACCCTGCCCGGGAAACAAAAAACCGATTTTTGCATCTCTTTTTGTTTTTCTGAATGGATAAATGCTTTTTAACTTGAATGTGAGAGGCGCATCGAAAAAGATTTTCTCGTCGAAATGTTTTTCAAAAAGAGATAATTTGTCTTTCAAGTCTTTCGGACTCTTGACTGCTATGGAGATTCCCCAATCTTCCTGTGGTCCTTCATTCAACGGAACTGTGGATTTTGCCATTGGATAAATTTCAGGCCATTTGCCGGCCTTTTCCTTCAGACCTCTCGCTTTTTC
>CALEIX010000147.1 GCA_937898825.1 uncultured Elusimicrobia bacterium
TATCACAAGATATGCTCATTCCTCACGCCTTGTTTCGCTCCAAAATTAACCCTGCCAAACTATCAAATATTTATTGGGCAGAGCAATAATGGGCGGTGTCCATCTGTCGGTGAACAAATTAGGGTCTGGTTCAGTTGAACTTTTCCAGGAAATGAAAAACTTTATTAAAAGAATTTTCATCCTGCTTGTGCCTGCTTTTTTGATTGCGTGTGGAAAAAATCCGGACGACAAAGTGGTGCGTTTGGCCGGTTCCATGTCTCCGGGAGAATTTCGGTTGGTTCCGAAAGTTCTTAAGGAGTTCAGGAAAAAACAGCCGGGGATAAAAGTAAAGTACGAACTTATAAGCGGCAATTATATTGATTTGATTCAGACTCGAATTGCGGGAGGCACTCCCCCTTCCGTTTTTTACCTTGACGACCTTTACGCTCCCGACCTCATTTCAAAGGATGTACTAGAACCTCTGGACGAATATATAAAAAGGGATGGGGTGGACTTAAGCGATTTTTATCCCAATCTGTTGGCAGCCTTTCAGCGCGACGGGAAGACCTACGGCTTGCCGAAAGACTATAATACTCTGGGATTGTACTGCAATAAAAAAATATTTGCCGCCGCGAATCTTTCTCCACCGAGAGACTGGAACGAACTTTATGAAACCGCCAGGAAACTGACCGGCAACAAGAACGGGAAGAAAATTTACGGTTTATGTCTCTCGGCTGACCTTGCCAGGTGGTTGCCTTTTGTTTATCAGGCTGGTGGCAGGCTTGTTTCCTCCGACGGCAAAAAGATGGCGATAAATTCACCGGAAAGCCTGAAAGCCCTTAATTACTACGTGCAGTTTATTAAGGAAAAGATAGCCGTCAAGCCTACCACAGTCGGAGCCACATGGTGCGGTCAGGCTTTTGGACTCGGGAAAGTCGCCATGGTCATAGAGGGCGGGTGGTTGATTCCGTCTCTCACAAACGATTTCCCGCATCTGGAATATTCCATATCCCCCCTTCCAAAAGGGGAGAAAAACGCCACCATAGCCTTTACCGTCGCTTATGCCATTCCGCGCCGCATCAAAAACAAGGAGGAGGCGTGGCAGCTTCTTAAATATCTTACGGGGAGGGAAGGAATGAAGGAATGGACGGAATTGGGTATGGCGCTTCCTTCAAGAAAATCCCTTTCCGCCAGTGCTTATTACGAGAAAAATCCGCAGTGGAATGCCTTGATAGAATCCACGAAGTTTGCTTTTCCCTGGCAGTTCACTCCAGATTTTGGCAGAATATCGCGTTTTATAACCAATGAGCTTGAGTCGGTTTTTCTCGGTTTGAAGAGCGCACCGCAGGCGCTGGCCGATATGGAAAAATATGGAAACAGGCGGTTAAAGCGCAGATATCATGAATAAGAATGACTTAGGAAAAGATAAAGAATACAATTTTTCGGACACGTTGTCAGCTTATTCATTTTTAGCGCCGGCAATGGTTGTAATGATTATTTTTGTATTCTGGCCGGTGATATCCGCTTTTTTCCTCAGTTTCACCGACTGGAGTGCTCTTAATCCGGATAGGAGCCACTTTGTTGGAATAAGTAATTATGTTTCCCTTCTCTATGACGATG
>CALEIX010000148.1 GCA_937898825.1 uncultured Elusimicrobia bacterium
TGGAAGTCATTACCGCTTCTTCTATCTCGCATTTTACACCCAACTTGGTAATAGGTTCCTTTACACTATTTATAATCATATCCCTGATGGGAATATTCGGAACAGGGAATGCTATAGTCACCGCGACTTTACTACCTTTAAGCTTTATATCCTTAACTATTCCTAACTCTACCAGAGTGCAATCAATAGCTGGATGCTTTACTTCCGCTATCGCTTTACGGACATCTTGTTCGGAGATATTCTTTTCCATTAAATTTCTCGCCTCCTTATCAAAACTAATTTTTTTGTAATTTTTCAAGATCCTCCATGGTTTTTTCCGCAACGATTTTTTCTTTACTATAATACTTTATCATCCGCTGTAAGCACTTATTTTTCTCTTTAACCTCGCCCTTTGTATTTATTGATTAATTCGTTTTCGATATTTACCCACGTCCCACCGTTCTTCTCATAATATAATCTTAATGTATTATCTCTAAAAATATCTAAATCTATATAAAAATGATTTAAATTTTCGGGTTTTTCAAACGTCACAATATAATGTATTGTAGCGCCGGGGGAAATCTTATAACTCATGGAAGTTTCGTCGGTTATTCCAAGTTCATCTTCTACATCGTCTTCTATATACATTGATATCTCTTCATTGGCCGAATATCGCCTATGGGGCGGTGGAACAAAAGTGTAAGAAGGCGCAAGCTCTATATCATATTCACTGTCATTTTTATAGTGAAAAACGAATACAAGATATTCTTTGGAAGGAAAAAACAAAGGTTTATATCGCCAATCCGGGCTAAAAGACCAATCTATGCTTATTCCTTTATGATCTATTCCCTTGTTCTCATATCTCGTATCAGATATAAAATTTCCTCTTTCAGAGGCTGTGCCGTGTAATTTCGCGTTAAACAAAACGACCCCTGAAATAAAAGGAATTAAAACAATCGTCAAAGCTATAGTTACAGAACGGATTTTCATTTTGACCTCCAATTTTTAGTGCTGTGGCTTAAAAAAGGCCCCGCTTTCAAGCCATTTAATAGTAGCGAATACAACAACTACCCAAGTTGCCATTGCCAGTGTATTTAAGCCTAAAAGCGCCCCGCGAAAAAAATAAGGCGCTACGCATTTAGCCAGAAGGCCTGTGGAAACGGTAAACGCCTCCAGCGGAAATGTGTATGCCCACCAACTAAAACCCAATGGATGTTCTTTGATCTTGATATAATGCGTGACTAAAATTATCACCAAAAAAAGCCACCAGAAAGAAAAACCCCACAAAATTGCCGCGCTTATCTTTATAAATGGAAATACTGCCGCGAAATTTATGCCAAACAGGGTCCCGTGTGAAGCTTCGATAGCCTCGATAAACTTTATTAAAAATACAACCATAATAGCGGTCGGCGCTATGCCTATCATAATTGTCGGCGCCAAGTTTCCCTGCGGAATTGTGCCACAGACATAACGGCGCCATACCATTGAACCGACAAACAAAAAATTAAAAAACCCCACACCCAATGCTACCATAGAGATTACAAAAAAAACGGAAGCTAAAGCTGTTCCTGCCCAATAAACATCCAATAAGCAAGTTCCAAGGACCGGTATTATGAGATGGGAAACCGGCGGTATAAACCACGAAAAATTCGCATCGTTCAAACGCATTTCTTTGTTCAAAAAGTGAATCCTTACCAATAAATAACCAAAAGTAAAAATTCCTATAACTCCCAAAAAGAAAAAGATTACGCTTAAATG
>CALEIX010000149.1 GCA_937898825.1 uncultured Elusimicrobia bacterium
CAGAAAAATCCCGTTCGAGGAAATAAAGGGATTCAATGAAAAGGTGGATGAAATGAGAAGAAGGTTGGGCGGAAACGGAAGAATATTTATCAGGTACTCCGGGACCGAACCTCTCCTGAGACTTCTCGTGGAAGGGGAAGAAGAGGCATTTGTAAGGGAAATAGCTGCGGATATAATAGAGCATTACAAGAGATACGGAGGTGAATTTGATGAAAAAAGTAAAGTTAGGAATTAACGTTGACCACATAGCCACTTTGAGGCAGGCAAGGAAAGAGAAAAATCCGGATCCAATAGAGGCGGCGCGGGTGGCGCTTACCTCCGGGGCCGATATGATAGTTATGCATTTGAGACATGACAGAAGGCATATTCAGGAAGAAGATGTCCGGCGAATACGGGAAGAAGTGAAGGCTCCGATTCATCTTGAGATGGCGGTCACCAAGGAAATGGAGAAGATCGCGCTTAAAATCAGGCCGGACTCGGTTTGTCTGGTGCCTGAATTTCCAAACGAGGTTACCACTCAGGGCGGCTTGAATCTGAACGGGAAAACGGGAGAATTAAAAAGAATAATTTCCAGTATTTCCGGGGCGGGGATTGAAGTTTCGCTTTTTGTCAATCCCGAGCCGCAGGACATAAGGGCGGCGCATAATTTTGGGGCGGACACCATCGAAATTTGCACAAGCGTTTACGCGGAAAGCTGGGGCAAAAAAATTCAGGCTCAGGAACTTGAAAAAATACAATTGGCATCTTTTTTGGTGAAGGAACTGGGGATGAATCTTCACGCCGGTCACGGTCTTGACTATTATAATGTGGTGCCTATCGCCAATATAGACGGGATGGACTGTTTGAATATAGGCTTTTCCATAATTTCAAGAGCAGTTTTTGTCGGACTCAAGAATGCCGTGGCGGAGATGAAGAGGCTGACATCGTAAGGTTGAAAGTTGAAGATTCCAGGGACCCTGGAATTTGAAATCGCGGCCCGGCACTTGCGGGCTGTTCTGCAAAGAGAAACAATATGTGCGGAATTTTCGGATATATAGGCGTGAAAAACGCGGCCGATGTACTTGTGGGCGGATTAAAGCGGCTTGAATACAGGGGATATGATTCATGCGGCGTGACCGTGGCGTCCAGAGAAAAGCTTGGAACAAGAAGAGTCAGTGGAAGAGTTGAAACGCTTGAAAAGGATATCGTTAAGCATCCGCTTAAGGGGCAGGTCGGAATAGCCCATACGAGATGGGCGACCCATGGCGTTCCTTCCGAGGAGAACGCGCATCCTCATACCGATTGCAGGAATGAACTGGTGCTTGTCCATAACGGCATAGTTGAAAATTATCTGGAGATTAAGGAAAGAATGCTTGCGAAAGGGCATAGGTTCAAATCTGACACCGATACCGAGGTTATAGCGCATTTGATAGAGGAAAGGATTAAGGAGAAAATCGGCGAAAAGGCGCCGCCTTTTCTGGAACCTGTTTTTTTTGAGGCTTTCAGAAAAAGCGTAAATGAAATAGCGGGTTCGTTTTCTCTTTGCGTTATGTGGTCAAGATGCCCTTCCATGCTTCTTTCAGCCAAAATGCATAGTCCGCTGATAGTCGGCTTGGGGAAGGAAGAAAATTTCGTGGCTTCGGATGTAAGCGCCTTTCTGAAATTCACTAAAAAAGCGGTGTTTATGGACGATGGCGAGATTGCCTCGGTCAAGAAAGATTCCGTGGATTATTTCGATTTCAAGGGGAAAAAGATAACCAAAAAAAATTCCGTGATTCAATGGGATTCATCCATGAGCGAGAAGGGCGGATACAGCCATTTTATGCTCAAGGAGATACATGAGCAGAGCGAGGCGGTGGAAAACACTATCCGCGGAAGGCTTCTTCCCCTTGAAAAAAATAATCTTGACAGAGAAATAGGCCTGAAGGCTGATGTAGTAAAAGGCATTGACAGGATTCAGATAATCGCCTGCGGCACCGCTTATCACGCGGGGATGGTGGCAAGATATGTTTTTGAGAATTTCGGCCTGCCAACTTCCTGCGACCTGGCTTCCGAATTTTCGGACAGGGCAAAAATAATAGACAAGAGCACGCTGGTGGTGGCGATAAGTCAATCGGGGGAAACCGCCGACACCCTTTACGCTGTCGGCGAGGCAAAACAGGCACAGGCAAAGATCCTGGCGATTACCAACACCGTGGGTTCGAGTCTTGCGAGGAAAGCGGATTTTACGCTCCATACTCATTGCGGCCCTGAAATAGGAGTTGCTTCCACAAAAGCTTTTCTGGGGCAGTTGGCGGCTATATACGCGTTGGGTCTCCATTTCGCGATAACGCGGGGAAAACTGCTTTACCCCGACGCGAAGGAATATATTGGAGAACTTTTGAAAATTCCTCGTCTAATAGACGAGATATTGGAGGAAAAAGACAGTATAAAGAAAATAGCAAACGATTATTCTTCAAGCGAGCATTTTCTTTTCATAGCAAGGCACATAAATTATCCAATTGCCCTTGAAGGCGCGCTCAAGATAAAGGAGATTTCGTACGTCCACGCAGAGGGTTATGCCGCCGGAGAGATGAAACACGGCCCTATAGCGATTATTAGTGAGGGTATGCCCGTTATAGCCATAGCCACGAACGGCAGGGCAATGAAACTTGTCGCCGGAAACATAGAAGAGGCAAGAGCTCGCGGAGCGGAAATAATATCTCTTGTGGACGGAGAGACCGAAAAACTGGTGAAAGCCGGAAGAAAGATACTGGTGCCCCGGACAATAGAACTGCTTTCTCCGATTTTAAATACGATTCCCCTTCAACTTTTCGCTTTTTATGTAGCTTTAAACAAAGGCTGCGATATAGACAAGCCGAGAAATCTGGCGAAGAGCGTCACGGTCAGATAGCATGGCAAATTCCTTTGGCTCGATAGGCATAGATATAGTAGAAGTCGGGCGCGTGAGGAAGGCGGTGGGGAAAAACCCCGCTTTTCTAAAGAGATTCTTTACGAAAGACGAGATTGCCTATTGCTGGAAGTCTAAAAACAAGTTTGAGAGAATCGCTGCGCGCTTTGCCGCCAAAGAAGCGGTGATAAAAGCGTGCGGAGTTAAGGGTATCCCCCTGAAGAAGATACTTATTGTAAAGGAAAAAAGCGGCAAACCGTTTGTTGAGATAAAGGATAAAAGGTTCCGGAATACAAGGTTTGAGATTTCCCTCTCGCATACGAAAGAGTATGCCTGCGCTGTGGTGGTGCGGCTGGTCGGCAGGCAGCCGTCAGTGGGCGGCAACTAAAAGAAAAATGAAGAAAGGGCCTATGAGGAAAATTACAAGAATCCTGCTTTCAAGGTTTGTCACCAAAAGGAAAAAGGACGCCCACAAGAGGGATTTTGGGAAAATTCTTGTCATAGGCGGTTCAAAGGGCATGACAGGAGCCGCTGTTCTTGCCGCAAGGGCGGCTCTTAAAGCGGGCGCCGGTCTTGTAACAGTTGCCTGCCCTTCTTCAGAAAGAAAGGTGGTCGCGGTCTCATTGCCCGAAGCAATGACTTTTGACGGAGGCGGCAGAGCGGGTTTTTTTTCAAAGTCCTGTGCTGGCAGAGTTTTATCCTTTGCTGAAGAAGGCGGATTTGATTTATCTTTAATTGGCCCGGGACTTTCGCTTGAAAATGAGGTTCCGGATTTCGTTGTGCGGATTCTAAAAGAGATTCGCCTTCCGCTTGTCATAGATGCCGACGCCCTGAACGCGGCGGCGCTAAAAGGCATTGAGAAAATATTTCCGCTTAAGGTTCCGGCCATACTGACTCCTCACCCGGGGGAATTGAAGAGATTGGTCAAAGAGCGGGCAGCGAGTCGCTTAAAGTCGGCAAAAGCGCTAAAAGAGAAAACCAGGGCAGTCGTTGTTGCCAAAGGATTGAAAACTCTGGTGCTTTGCGGGGATGAAGTCTTTGAAAATACAAGCGGAGGCCCGTCTCTTGCCAAAGGCGGCAGCGGCGATGTTCTTGCGGGACTTATATCTGGTCTGTGGGGTCAGTTTAAGGATCGCGGCTTCGACGCCAAAACGGCTTTTATGAGCGCTTTGACCGGCGTTTACCTGCATGGCTTGTGCGGCGATCTGGCCGCGAAGAAACTGACCGAGAGATGCGTGT
>CALEIX010000150.1 GCA_937898825.1 uncultured Elusimicrobia bacterium
TCCTTTTGAACTTGTCAAGGATATTTTATATCCTTTGGGGGAAAGCTTGACACTTTATCATATAATTCTATAAACTCAATAAACGCTTAACGCTATAAACGCTATAAACGCTTTCCGCAGTGAATTGGGTATTCACTAATTTGCTACTATTTTCTTATGAAAGTTACCAGGATAAGAGCTCATCACTTATTGTGTCTCCAGGGATTCAAGGGGCTGGGGTATAATTCCGCATTCACAGAAAACATGCGGCGGATAAAAGAAAAAGCCGAAAAAGAAAACCCCGAAATCAGGATAGTCAAAATACCCGACGCCATCTGCGAATTCTGCCCGAAAAGAAACGGCAACCTGTGCGAGAACGAAAAAAAGGAAAGTGAAATAAAAGCGATGGACGAGAAAGTGATGGAATGCGCCGGGTTTGAAGAAGGAAACACAATAAAAATACTCTCCGCTTTTGAAAAGGCAGACAAATCTGTGAATTTTCAGAAAGCCCTTGAAATTTGCTCTTCATGCTCATGGCAAGAAGACTGCCTTTGGTTTCAGAAAAAAAAGAATGAAAAACAAGATTAAAGCCTTTCGAAAGGACATTCTTGCCGCATATTATATTTCCCGTCACCGGCGAACGCCTTTGGCCGCCAAAATAATAGCCGCTATTGCCGTATCTTATTTTCTAAGCCCGGTAGATTTGATACCGGATTACGTGCCGATCCTGGGGCATCTGGACGATATAATAATCCTGCCGCTTGGAATATGGTTGATTTTCAGGTTGACTCCTCCTGAAATAATCGCGGAAAGCCGGGAGAAATCCGAAAAACTGATTCTAAAAAGCAAGAATTATTTCGCCGCCTGTGTTATAATTTTTATATGGATTCTGCCAATTTTAACGTTATACTTCTATTTCGCTAAATGAAAAACATACACCGAAGATTCGCTGCTCTTTTTGCGGCCGCTTTTGCGGTAATGCTCGGCATGGGAATAATAGTCCCCCTGATGCCAATCTACGCTGAGCACATGGGAGCCACAGGAATATGGATAGGAATTATATTTTCCGGGTTTTCCCTGTCCCGCCTTATATTCATGCCAATTATGGGAAGGATTTCGGACAAAAAGGGCAGAAAAAAGTTCATCGCGCTCGGACTTTTTTTCTACACTCTTCTTTCTCTCGGATATGTGTTCGCAGAAAATGTTTACTCGCTCGTCTGGGTAAGGGTACTGCACGGTTTGGCTTCAGCCATGGTTATCCCGATAATCATGGCTTATATAGGCGATATAGCGCCGAAAGGCAAAGAGGGAAGATTCATGGGATATTTCAACACATCCTTTTTCCTCGGAATGGGGTTAGGACCTTTTATAGGCGGATTCTTGAACGACGCTTTTTCCATGAATTCGGCTTTTTACGCAATGACCATTCTTGCGACCTTATCTTTGCTGATAATAATCTTCGCTTTGCCGGAGGAAAGCGCAAGGTTGCTGGAAAAAGCGGAGCATAAAAAGGAAATCTCGTTCAAAAAACTTCTCAACAACGACCTAATCAAGGGTCTCGTGTTGTACCGATTTATTACCGCGGCGGGCAGGGGTCCCCTGATGGCCTTCCTGCCGATTTTTGCGGCGCAGTTCAAAATAACCGCCTCGCAAATAGGCTTTATTATCACGAGCAATATGCTTTTAATGTCCCTCCTGCAAGCGCCTTTCGGAAGAATAGCCGACAAATACTCCAAGATCCGGATGATAATCCTGAGCGGCATCATCAGCGGCCTGGCGCTTTTTATCATGCCCTTCATGAAAACCTTCTCCGGCCTTTTCTTCGCCAATATTTTTATGGGACTCGCCGGAGCCATAGGCATGCCGGCCGCCACGGCAATAAACGCCATAGCGGGGAGAAAACACGGCATGGCCTCGGCGATGGGTCTTTTCTCAAGCGCAATGTCGGCCGGCATGGTAATAGCTCCACTTATAGCCGGTATTCTGATGGATACGGCGGGGATAAAATACGTTTTTTACTTCGGGGCGTTCACCTCGTTCGCTGGAATTTATTTTTTTCGCTTTTACGCGAAAAAATATAAAAGGGTGATTGAAGAAGAAAAATATCCGGTTACTGCCTGAAAAGTCAACGGAAAAGAAAAATTAAGATACAACTGAGAGACGTCCCTGAATTTACCATGATGGTCATCCCGCACATCTTTTCAAGAGCAATCCTGTCGGACCATCTGCCTTTTGCCATATTCAAAAACAGATAAAGTCCAATGTTAGCTGCGGCCGAAATTTTTTTCCAAACATTAAAATGAAAGATCGCGCGAACATCTCTGGACAAACTCACCCTAATCAATTAGTCTGGCTATCATCAATCCGACAGCCATCAGGACCGGTGTCGCCAGGACGGTAATTACATTTTGGCCAAGTGCCGGAATGAGCTTTTTGATATTGTCATGGTTTTTAAGGGTGCCGACGGCGGCTTTAAAAGCGATTGGCGCAGAAAGCAGGCCAAGTAAAACCCAATTATCGAGAATACCAAAAGCTACGGGAATGATAATAAAAGAATAACTCAGAAATAGCAGGATGGTATACCCGATGGCAGCCTTTTTAGTCCCAAGCAAAAGAACGGCATGTCGACGGCCGGTCTCAAGGTCGGCTTTAACATCGGGAAGTTCATTTATCCACAATAAAGCCGACACAAGAATGAGGGGAGGAATGGCCACCCATAAGATTTCGTGGGATAGACGCCCTTGACCGACAGGTTGCATAACGATGTACGCTCCGATAACGGGAATTGCGCCGAGGCCGATGCCTGGGAATAGTTCGGTAATAACACTCCTTGTCAAGATAGGGGTATATAAAACGGTCAATAAACCTCCCACCGCGACAAACCACAATAAAACGGGATAAAGACGGATGAAATAGATGCCGATTGCCAGCGCAATCAGCAATGTGACAATACCTTCAATCAAGACTGTCCGTGGCGAAAGCAAACCGGCTTTAATTAATCCGCTGCCGCCGGAAAAAGGTGTCCTTGTCACCAGCATGTCGGTGCCGCGCTTCCAGTCGGTATAATCATTGAGACTATTAACGGACGCGTGCACGAACAAAGAACCAACCAGGGCAAGAATAAGATGCGGACCGTTAAAATTGCCCTCTAAAAATGACATGGCCGCGCCGAGCGATAAAACGCAGGGAATCAAAATTAAAAATTGCGGCCTGGTTTCTAAAAAAAGAATCTTGACCATGGATGGTTTCTTAATTTGGTTTAGTATAACCATTTGCATTCACCCCGTTTTAATCCAATTTTTAATGTTTTCCATAAACAACCTCTTTATCCCCTGCAGATCGTTCCACCCCTCCGCATCATTTTTTCTCTCTGGCATACGCCGTCCAGCCCAAGAGCGCAGTCATCATTCCGAATACCAAAAGCCCCGCCGCGGAACCAAAAAGCGGCTCCTTGCCTATGGCTACCCAGCCCAAACCGGCCATCACCGCTATCAAAATCCCCATCAGGGCGTCGCCCGCCACAAGCCCCGAAGCCAGTAAAATCCCCCTGTCCAGACTTTCCTGCTTTTTATCTTTGGACCATTTGGAAATAAAAAACGCCACAAGCCCCCCCGCCATGATGGGAGTTGAAAGGCTCACCGGAAGGTAAAGCCCTATGGCGAAAGGCAATGAGCCTATGCCCATCATTTCAACACATGCAGCTATCATCATTCCAAGTATGATTAAAGTCCACGGCAGACTTTTCCCCATCACGCCTTTTACAACCATGGACATGAGAGTCGCCTGAGGCGCCGACAGCTCTTTGCTCCCTATTCCGTACGTGGAATGGAGAAGGTACAACACGCCTCCTATGGTGGCGGCCGGAACGAGTAAAGCCAGAAGCTCGGCCAGCTGCTGGTTTTTAGGCGTAGCTCCCAGCAGGTATCCGGTTTTCAAATCCTGCGAAGTGTCCCCCGCTATGCATATGGCTATGCATATCACCGCTCCCACAGTCATCGCCACTATCATATATCCCTTGCCGGTCCAGCCCATGGCAACGAACAAAAGGCAGGTGACAAGCAGGGTCGTTATGGTCATGCCAGAGACCGGATTGGAGGAGCTCCCGACCAAACCGACTGTGAGGGATGCCACCGTAACAAAGAAAAAACCGAGAATAACTATCAAGAGAACGGCCAATATATTTATGGATATGCCTTTGGTTGTCCAGAGAAGGAAAACTATTAAAGCCGAGCCGGCTATTACAATACTCATCGGCAAATCATCGGAAGTTCTAAGAACGCCTTTCCTGTGATGAAATCCTTTTGTTATTTCGGAAAAGCCCAACCTGAAGGAACGCCATATTACAGGAGCCGATTTGATTATTCCGACCAGCCCGCCGAAGGCGACTCCTCCGGCGCCTATATACCTCACATACCTGGACCATAAATCCCACGAATCCATGTTCGCTATCTGGCT
This sequence comes from uncultured Elusimicrobia bacterium, assembly GCA_937898825.1. Classification (GTDB taxonomy): domain Bacteria; phylum Elusimicrobiota; class Elusimicrobia; order Elusimicrobiales; family UBA9959; genus CALEIX01. The sequence goes on from CALEIX010000150.1 coordinate 4,435, forward strand.
TACCGCCGGATGAATAATGACAGCGGAACTGGCGCCGAACATTTTTATCATCGGAATTATGACCCACCAACCAAGCGCGCCTCCGGCAAGCATAACCGCCGCTATTCTCGGACCTATGATGAAACCTACTCCGAGGAGCGCCGGGGTGGCCTCGAGATTTACTATCGCTCCCTGATAGAACCTCAACGTCCATTCGGGAACATCCTTCCACATGTGAAGCGCGCTCATCAAGAACTTGTAAACGCCTCCCGCAATCCCCCCGAATATCACAAGACCCGCTCTTGAACCGCCCTCTTCCCCGGCCTTGAGAATTTCGGCGCAGGCGGTCCCTTCGGGATAAGGAAGTTTCCTGTGCTGTTCCACTATCAGGTATTTTCTCAAGGGAATCATGAAAAGCACACCAAGCGCCCCGCCGAGCATCGTCAGCCAGAATATCATGAACACGGAAGGATTGTAATCCAGAAAAAACATAGCCGATATGGTGAATATCACCCCGGCCGCCAGGGACTCGCCAGCGGACGCTACTGTCTGAACTATATTGTTCTCAAGAATGGTTCCGCCTTTGAAAAAAATCCTGAATATAAGGCCTATAAGATTAATTTTGACTGGAAAGCTATTTACGAAGAAATAGAAAATCCTAAGATAGACAAAAACGCTGTTTTCATTGAAAACGCAGGCATAAAAGATCTAAAAAATCTAACCACCATTTTAGACAGTCATGTTGATGTAACACAGGGTATGAGTGGAAAAATCGAGGTGATAAAAAAAATTGCAAGTCTAGGAGTTGACACAGTTTTGCTTAATGGCAACAAAAATAATAGGCTGTATAATATAC